>JBBSPC010000054.1:0-29062 GCA_038259125.1 Chroococcales cyanobacterium
AGCGAATCAAATACTTTTTTCCAAGATGCAGTCCAAGAATTGATTCGTTTTTCGACTGCCAAAAATGATTATTATCGAAAAGGAATGAGAGCTAAGACCTTGATCCAGCAACCTTTGTGATCACCTCTGTCGCCCCTACAGTGGAAAGATAACAAAATTGTCTTGATATTCCATGCAGACAGAGATCAAAATCTCTTTATTTTTTTACTTATGCTTTCCAAGAGTATTGGTAATGGCAGAGAAGCGACTAATTGCGGAGATTTACTAACTTGATGCTTGCAGAAGATTAATTACGCCTGATTTCTATCTTTCTCTCTTTCTTTTCTAGTAAATTGTGAGGGCGAATCAACCTTCGCCCTAATGTAATTTATTTACAAAACGTTTAACTATGTAGAGACGTATTATGTACGTCCCTACAACAAATATTTATTGAGAGTTTTTCCCAGCGGATTTGGTACTAGGTAGATATAATGCTGCTTTTAGCAGGTAAACTAATTTCTAGCTTTTGTCCTTGGGGAGTATCGTGCCAAGCTAATCTTCCTGAGCCATATATTAAGTCTTGAGGTTTAAACTTTAATTCTGTAACCAAGAAAATAGCTGTAGCTTGTTTGTCTTCAATATTGACAGCAACTATGATTTCTTCGTCATCTAAAATACGCGCAAAGACATAGATACTTTGATCTGCAAAAAGAGTCTTATATGTCCCTGTACGCAAAGCAGGATATTGGTGACGTAAAGCAATTAGCTGCTTGTGAGATTTTAATATTTCTATATCCCAATTTTCAGGTTGAGGAAAAGCACGACGATTATCAGGATCTTTGCCCCCAGGTAAAGCAACTTCATCCCCATAAAAAATGCTGGGCGCACCAGGAAAAGTCATCAACAATACTGTAGCTAGCATAAAGATACTTTTATCTTCTCCTACCGTAGTCAGCATTCTAGGAGTGTCATGACTATCTAATAGGTTAAGCTGTGTCTGCTGTATTTCCCAGTCGTATAGCTTAAGTAGGGCATCGATTTTTACCGCATATTCTGCGGCAGAAATAGGTGGATAGGGTTTTAGTTCTCCCTGACAATATTCAGGATCGTATTTTTTGCCCCCAACAAAAGCAATAGTAGCTTCAGTAAAGCGATAGTTCATCACCCCATCAAACTGTGTGCCGTCTAGCCAATAACTAGCGTCCCCCCAAATCTCGCCGACAATATAGGCTTCAGGATTTATGGCTTTAACGCGATCGCGAAATTCTTGCCAAAAGCCAGGAGTATGGATTTCATTAGGCACATCCAATCGCCAGCCGTCAATGCCTTGATGCACCCAGTATTCGGCAACCTGCATGATGTATTCTTTCACTTGAGGATTGTCCGTATTAAATTCAGGCAAAGCACGATTACCAACCCACCCTTCATAATTGGCAGGTTTATCGCCATCATAAGCAGACAAAGGCCAGTCATGGATCTTAAACCAATCTAACCAAGGGGAATTAGAACCATTTTCTAAAATATCGTTAAAGAAGAAAAAACCACGACTCGCATGATTAAACACCCCATCTAGCACCACCTTGATATCATGCTCATGGGCAGCTTTAAGCAGGGCATCAAAAGCTATATTACCTCCCAACATTGGATCTACCTCATAGTAGTCGTGAGTGTGGTAGCGGTGGTTGGAAGTAGACTGAAAGATAGGAGTAAAGTAAATTGCATTGATGCCCAAGTCCTTAAGGTAGTCTAGCTTGTCGATTACTCCCCAAAGATTGCCACCTTTGTATCCTTGAAGTGTGGGGGTGGCATCCCAACCTTCATAAGCCGACGCTTCCCAGTGACTTTTAATAGCCGCTGGACTTTTAGCAAAGCGATCGGGAAATATCTGGTAAAAAACGGCGTTTTTGACCCAATCTGGCGTTTTAGTCATTGTAAATAGTTGCTCGTTAACAGTAAATAATTAGTTGTAAGTAGTTTGCTCGACGATCTAAAGTTTAGTGGGTATAAGTTTGAGGAAACCTCAAACTGTTGACCATAAGAATGATTTTCACTTGCTCTTACCTCATACTCTAGATAAATACTTATCTCTACAGTTATTTAATAACTATTGCCCGTCCATCATCAACTGTAAAAAGATGGATTTTACTCGTATCTATAGCTAACCAAATAGAATCACCAATCGCAATCTGCCGATCTGGGGGTAAAGATACGGTTAATTGTGTTTTAGCATCAGCGGTTAAATGGGCAGAGATATAAGTTTCGCTACCTAATGCCTCGACCAAATCTACCGTAACCTGTAGGTTAGACTCCTTTTGAGCGTCAATTGATAAATGTTGGGGACGAATGCCTAAAATAATTGATTTTGTCTGAGTACATTGTAGAGATTGAGTCCAGACATCAGGTAAATCAAGCTTAAAATATCGGTGTATCAACTTCAAAGGAGAAACTACATCGACAGGTAGAAAATTCATGGGTGGTGAACCGATAAACTCAGCTACAAAGCGATTTGCAGGATGTTCGTATATTTCCAGAGGCGAGGCAATTTGCTGGATTTTACCGTTGTTCATGACCGCAATGCGATCTCCCATTGTCATTGCTTCAGTTTGATCGTGGGTTACATATATCGTAGTTGTCTTTAGCTGGCGTTGTAGTTGGACAATTTGAGAGCGGGTTTGGGTGCGGAGTTTGGCATCGAGATTAGATAATGGTTCATCCATCAAAAAAACTTGAGGGTTACGAGCGATCGCTCTGCCTAATGCTACCCTTTGTTTTTGTCCTCCCGATAATTCTTTAGGTAAACGATAAACTAAAGAATCTATCTGCAATAAACTCGACACATATCTAACTCTATCTTTAATCACCTTTTCTTTTGCCGAGATGTACCGCATACTACGAGGTAAATATTTAGTTATCCCCGTCAAAATATTGTCTAACACAGAAGAATTAACCCGATCTTCTTTCTGATAATTGCGTCGTAAACCAAAGGCGATGTTGTCGTAAATATTTAGATGGGGATAAAGAGCATAATTTTGAAACACCATAGCGATGTCTCTGGCTTTGGGTGGGAGATTGTTTACTAGGCGATCGCCAATTTTAATATTTCCACCTGTTAATTCTTCTAATCCTGCTAGCAATCTTAGCAGCGTACTTTTGCCACAGCCAGAAGGACCAACTAAAACCAAAAACTCACCATCTTCCACTGTAAAGTTAATGTCCCGCAGCACATTTACTTGTTTTGCTTTAGCTGATAAATTACCCTTCTCTTGAATATTTGCTGCTTGAAATACACTGTTTTGATCTGCTTTTCCGCGAGAGTAGCTTTTATAAACGCTTTCTACTATTACCTGTGCCACTATTAAACCTAAATAAAGTAGACATTATGAACTTTGCTTAGTAATGTTAGCACTTGTATTTCTGTATCTGAATAACAAGTAGAAAGTTTTAGTCAGAAATTATTTAGCTTTGCGGTTAAGCAATCAATTTATCTACGTTTATTTATAAAAGTTTTTTCCGTCAGGACGCAAAATGATGTTCGATTACAAAAAATTGAGAAATATAAAAGAGAAAACTACAAAATTTATCAGAGGTTTATTATGAGTTTGTTTGATAATTTTTCTAATGTCAGAACAGGTAAAACTACTGATTTGAGTCCAGCTGAATCTTTTGCAGGAATTATGTTGGCTACTATTGCTGCTGATGGTTATCTAGCTAGAGAAGAAACGCAAAGCTTAATGTCAACTTTATACAGAATGAAATTATTTCAAAGTTATCCAAATGATCATGTTTCCAGAATGATTGATAAATTGGCAAAAATTATTCAAACTAGAGGTGCAGATACATTACTAAATGTTGCTGTTCAGTGTCTTCCAGAATATTTGCATGAAACTGTTTTTGCTGTAGCAACTGATTTAATACTTTCTGATGGTGAAGTTTCTGAAGAAGAAGAACATATATTACAAAAGCTATGTGGTTATCTATCAATTTCCAAAGATCAGATAAACAAAATAATTGAAGTCACAATTATTAAAAATAAAGGGTAACTTAAGTACCGAAAATTACGAAGGAGATTAGTTGTGATGGGTTAAAGATATATTTTATGTCCCTTAATCCGTCTGACAACATAAGATGCCCCAAAAAAGTCTTGTTTTGCTGACAATTTGGCATAAAATGTAAATAAAAGTGTCAGGATATCGGAAAAATTTAAGAGACTTGGTGACACTATAACTTAATCTATTGGGCGCGGAACAAAACTTGGGTTTGAACGAAATAAAACTATCAGCAAGAGTAAATCAAGTATTACCTTTTTGTGGGCAAAAAATTAAAGTTTTAGGTAAAAAAGATATTTCTAAATTTACCCACCTACGGGATTACGATCGCGCTAGTTTACCCTGATTTTCTCTCAATGTTGCCAATATTTATAAGCAGTGTAAGCCATAGTTACCACTCCTGTGATGATTGCCTCTTCATCCACTTCAAATTTAGGATGATGGAGAGGATAGTTGGTTGCCCCCTCATTTTCATTTCCTACTCCTAGACGGAACATACATCCAGGGACTCGATCTAAATACACAGAAAAATCTTCTGCTCCCAAAGAAGGCTCAGGCAAAATTTGGACGCTTGCATCACCCCAGGCTTCACGAGTGGCTGATTCAATTATCTGAGTCAAAGTTCGGTCATTGTGTACTGAAGGAACGCCTCTGCGGTAATCTACTTGACACTTTGCACCAAAAGTTTGACAGACTCCTTGAACAATGTTTTCAATCCACTGAGGTAAGTTAGCGTGGCTATCGGCATGAAGTGATCGCACTGTGCCGACCATTCTCACGCGATCGGCAATTATGTTATGCCCTCTACCCCCTTCTATTTGACCAATAGACAGCACAATCGGATGTAGTGGGTTTTGAGTCCGACTGATTGCCTGTTGCAGAGTAGTGATGACCTGAGCAGCAATCCAAATAGCATCGATCGCCTGATGAGGACGTGCGCCATGTCCCGACTCTCCTTGAATGACTATTTCTAATTCATCCGCAGCCGAAGTTAACGCTCCATAACGAATCCCTATCCGACGAACGGGAATTGAGGGAAATACATGAACCCCATAAATTGCATTTACTCCTTCAATTGCTCCTTCTTTGACCATCCATTTCGCACCTTGGGCGATTTCTTCGGCAGGTTGAAACAAAAAGCGCACATTGCCAGGCAACTTAGTTCCTAGCTGGGATAAGATCATGGCTGTACCCAAGCCCAAAGTAGCATGAACATCGTGTCCGCAGGCGTGCATAATTCCTTGTTTGCGAGAAGCAAAATCAAATTTGGGATGCTCTTGAATCGGTAGAGCATCCATATCAGTGCGAATTGCTAAAGTACGGCGATCGCTGCCTGAACCGATTAGCTCTCCTACAACTCCAGTTTTACCCACAGATTCTTGCACGTTTAAACCACAAGAGGACAACACCCCTGCAACATAGGCAGAGGTTTGATATTCTTCTCCGCTCAATTCGGGATGAGAATGAATATGACGACGAATTTCAATTAGTCGTGGCGCGAAATCTTGAGCGATGTTTTTTATTTCCGAGAGCATTAATTATAAATATAAATATAGCTTCATTCTTGATTGACAATAACTACGGTAATATTATCAGAGCCTCCTGCGGTCTTAGCAGTATTAATCAACTCCTGAGCAGTTGTCTGACAAGATTCTAAATTAGCTAAAGAAGTTTGAATTTGTTCGTCGCTTACTTCTTCTGTCAAGCCATCGCTACAAATTAATAATCGATCTCCAGGCTTAACTTCAAATTCTTGAATATCAATATGTTGAAGATCTTCACGACCCAAACATTGAGATAAAACGTGTCTCCAGGGATGAAATTTTGCCTGTTCAGCATTTATTTCACCTTTTTTTAGAGCCATACCCACCCAGGTATGATCGTCTGTAATTTGCTCTAGTTGAGAACTTCTGAAGCGATACAAACGAGAATCTCCTACATGAGCGCACCAAGGCTTATCTTCTCGAAAAATCAGTACTACTACCGTAGTTCCCATATCGCGACGTTCGGGATGAGTTTGCTGATCTTCAACGATGCTGAAATTGGCTTTCTCTACGGCTTCTTTGAGCAATACCTCTGAAGAGAGAGGAGCATCCCAATTTTCTACTAAGTAGGAGTGAATTACCTCTGTGGCAATTCTACTGGCTTCTTGTCCCCCAGCGTGTCCTCCCATACCGTCGGCAACAATGAAAAAACGCCCCAATTCATCGTCAACAAAGTAATTATCTTGGTTGGCTGTTCTTACAACCCCTGTATCCGTAAGACCTATAAAGTGACGCTTCATAAAAGGTTAGTCAATAAACTGATAAAAACCTAAAGATGTAGTCAATACCACGCTTGGTGATTAATACTTAACATCTTTATTTAAAACATACATTTAGAACATACGGTCAATGCGGTCGAGACGTTTTAACAACCGCAATAATGCCCCACCAGGGACTAAAGCAATGATAGCAGCGATCGCTGCTATTGTCTCGTATCCATTAACTAAAAGGAGAGTAGCACAAATAAGTAAAGCACTAAACAACATAGTATAGTTCGTACCAAGCTGAATTGCACTCAATCGACGTATAACTCGTTCTGATTCAATTGAACGAACACGAACCCGTAAATCCCCTCTTTCTAATTTATCTATTGTATCGTCGATTCGTCCGGGCAGCCCCAGGGCAGTTGTTCCTACCTGTGCCGCTTGTCTACCTAATTCATCAAAAATAGTACTGCCATTAGAACTTTTATTAGTCATAAGCTTCATTGCATAAGGTTGAGCTACTTCCATAAAATTAAATTCAGGGTCTAAACCTTTACCTACTCCTTCTAGGGTAGAAAAAGCCCGCATCACAAAGGTAAACGTTGCAGGAAAACGGAATGGTTGACCATAGGCTATGTCATACAGATCTTCACTAATCGCATCTACGGACTGTTCCTCAAAAGGTTTGTCCATAAAATTATCCAGCATAAACTGAATTGAACGCCTTACCGAAGTCATGTCTCCTGTAGGAACCAAAGCGCCCAAGTTGATTAGAGAGTTGACCACCTTTTCGCCATTTTTCTGGGCAATACCGACTAAAGTATCCATCAAACCTTCGCGGATGTTACTTTCAATTTGCCCCATCATGCCAAAATCATAGAAGATTAGCGACCCGTCTGTAGCTACAGCAATGTTACCTGGATGAGGATCTGCATGAAAAAACCCTCCATTCAAAATTTGCTGAAGATATGCCTTTGCTCCTAATCTAGCTAATAATTTGCGGTCTAAACCAGCCGCTTCAATTGCTTCGTAGTGGCTGATTTTAATTCCTGGCATATATTCTAAGGTCAATACTTTGGGAGAAGCGTATTTCCAGTAGACACGAGGAACACGCACCCAATTCTCTCCTCGAAAATTACGGCGAAAAGTATCTGCATTCCGTCCTTCATGGAGGTAATCAATTTCTTCCCACAAAATGCGACAGCATTCTTCATAAATTCCTAGCCAATCTCGATTTTTGCCCCATTCACGGTGATTTTGAAAATAACGAGCAATTTGGCGCAGAATTACTAAATCTACCGTAAATAGCTGCTTTAAACCTGGTCGTTGAACCTTAACTACTACCTCTTCGCCACTGTGAAGTTTAGCTTTATGTACCTGCCCCAAACTTGCGGCTGCCAAAGGAGTAGGCTCAAAACTAGAAAATAACTGATTAATTGACTTGCCAAAATCTGATTTAATAGTCTCTTTAACCTGTTCGTAGGGAAAGGCAGGAACTCGATCTTGTAGCTTAGAAAGCTCTCCAACATACTCTATGGGAAACAAATCCCCACGGGTAGAAAATAGTTGACCAACTTTGATAAAGGTAGGTCCCAACTCTAGAAAGTTTTCTCGAATCCAAACAGCTTGTTCTCTCCGCCTCAACGCCTGTTTCTCTGGAGTCATTCCTCCCCGATAAGTCCACTTACGCCTGTCCCACCAATTTTTGAATAGAAACGTAAACACAAAACGCCAGATATCTAGCCGCCGACGATTACGTGAATATTTGGCACGATTCCAACGGTAGGACTTAGCAGCTACCATCACTCTTGCTTCTTGACTATTAGAGACTGCTGCTCCAACTTCTTCGACGGTTTTGGCTGAATCAGACTGGTTAGACCGATCATCTATTGATTTTTGATTGGGAATAGCAGAAGACACTAAATTTTTACAGAGGTTTAATTGTGATGTTGTTTGATTAAATAAGATTAACTAATCTAAATAGTAGCGACTTATTGCCAAAAAAACAGCGTGAGTACGAAAATACTTTACTATTTGCTTGAGAATATGGTCTATTAAAATTAAAGCGTCAAGCTACTTACAAGAATAGAAAATTTAGTTGATCGCCATTTAATTAGTCACGATATTTTTTTAACTCCGATCTTAAAGTAGCAATTTCGGCTCTTAACTGATCGAGCATTGCCTGTAGATCGCTTGAATTAGTAGTATTGATATCAATATTGATCGAGTTAGAGGCAGTGTTAGGACGATTAGTAGTCGTAGTAGTGCTATTTGGATAATAGGTGCTACCTGCTGCTTGTTCGGCTCTTAACTGGACTTCCTCCATAAATTGTCTTAAATTTTCTCTTTGTTCAGCATCAAACTTGCCTAGATCGCTCATGGCGTTGGTAAAAGATTCTTCCATCTTTTCGCTAAAGACTTCGGCTAAAGCTCTGCCAAAAAAAAAGGCGTTGGTTACAGGATTAGTGTTGCTCATAAGACAAAGTTTAGATAAAGCTTTCCTATAAATTATATCCCTATTCTATGAGCTATTAGCGATTTTACCTGCTAATCAATTTAATAAACTCTCCTAAGGCGATCGCCTTTGAATTTTTAGTGAAAATGCCGTTTATAAGGCGATCGCTAATCGTTAATAAACGTTAATTGTAATTTCTTAACTTTTGCTGATCTTTGATTAACTAACTGTAGGACAGTAAATTTAGTTAATTAAACAATTGCTGCTAACTAACATGGATTCAAGTCTAATTCTTTCCAATATTTTAAATCCGCCAGTTTTATTTTTCTTTATTGGCATGACGGCAGTTTTTCTCAAATCAGATCTAGAAATTCCTCAGCCTTTACCTAAATTATTTTCTCTTTACCTTCTATTTGCCATTGGCTTTAAAGGAGGACATGAAATTCATGAAAGCGGAATCAACGGCGAAATTGCCATAACCCTTATCGCAGCAATTCTTTCAGCTATTATTGTGCCGATTTATTCCTTTTTTATTCTCAAGATAAAATTAGATGCTTATAACGCAGCAGCGATCGCAGCTACGTATGGTTCAATCAGTGCTGTAACTTTTGTTACCGCTAGTTCATTTTTAGAACAACAATCAATTGCCTATGGCGGTCACATGATAGCAGCCTTGGCACTTATGGAATCTCCGGCAATTATCGTCGGGCTAATTTTAGTCAGGCTGTTTACCCAAAATAAAGAAAGCAAAAGCAACATAGAAGAAGGGGAAGAAGAGTTTTCCTGGACTGAAGTTTTACGAGAAGCTTTTTTAAATGGTTCAGTTGTTTTACTTTTGGGTAGTTTACTAGTAGGAATGATAACGAGCCAAAATGGTTGGGACAGGCTAGAGGTCTTCACAGGAGAAATTTTTTATGGAATGTTAACTTTTTTCCTGTTGGATATGGGGCTAGTGGCAGCGAGAAGAATTGATGATCTTAAAAAAAGTGGCTCTTTTGTGATTAGCTTTTCAATCCTTATGCCCGTATTCAATGCTTTAATTGGCATTTTTATTGCCAAGCTAATTGGAATGTCTGTGGGCAACGCTCTTTTGTTTGCAGTACTATCTGCCAGTGCTTCTTATATAGCTGTACCAGCAGCCATGCGTATGACCGTCCCTGAAGCCAATCCTAGTCTATATATATCAATGGCTTTGGCATTGACTTTTCCCTTCAATATTATTATCGGCATCCCTGTTTATCTAGTAATTATTGAGCGTCTTTGGGCATAGAAAATAACAGCAACATTTTTAAATTTAGGCGATATACCAATGATTGGATTGAATCGCCTGATATTAAAGTTAACCACAAAGATATAATAAATAAAGCAAAATCGAGTACTAATTGATAAAGTCCATTAATCAAAAATTTGGGGAGTTCGCTAAAGTGCATCCAGTTAGTCGATTTGAAATAATTGTAGCTTCTAAAGAAGTAGAAAAAATAACCAAGGTGCTAGATGCAGTAAAAGTTTCGGGCTACAGCATTATTAGAGAAGTGATTGGGAAAGGTCATTTAGGCACTGTCTCCGACGATGTTAATTTAGGCAGCAGTAAATTAAGTAATGTATTTATAATCTGCTATTGTTCTCAAGACCAAGTTGAACCCATTATCGCTAAACTAAAGCCCATTCTCAATAAATATGGCGGGGTGTGCTATCTATTTGAGGCGATGGAAATTAGTTCTATCCATTGTGTAGCTTCTAATTAATGTTGCTAAGATGATCATTGACAATACAATTCTCAAGCAGTGGAAATAACTTTTTTAGGTACAAGTTCTGGAGTACCAACGCGATCGCGCAACGTCTCAAGTGTAGCCCTACGTTTGCCTCAGCGTGCGGAGGTGTGGCTATTTGACTGTGGTGAAGGAACACAACATCAGCTGCAACGAAGCGATATTAAAAGCTCGCAAATTCGACGCATTTTCGTGACCCATATGCACGGCGATCATACCTTTGGCTTAATGGGTTTGATTGCTAGCTGTGGTTTGGCAGGTACTGGTCAACCGATTGATATTTATGGACCAGAGGGGTTAAAAGAATATCTTCAGGCTGCTGCCAAATACTCCTATATGAACTTTGGTTCTCGTCTAAAGATTCATACTGTCAAAACAGGCTTGCTGTACGAAGACGATGAATTTAGCGTTAGCTGTAGGTTATTAAAACATCGCATACCTGCCCACGGCTATCGAATTGCCGAGAAAGATCGCCCTGGAACGTTTAATCTTGAAAAAGCAAAATCATTGGGCATTCCTCCAGGACCAGTTTATGGCAAGCTTAAACAGGGAGAAGTTGTAACCTTAGAAGATGGTCGTAAAATTAACGGCAAAGATCTTTGCGGACAGCCAGAAATAGGACGTAAGGTAGCTTACTGTACCGATACAGTATTTTGTGATGCAGCGGTAGAACTAGCCCAAGATGCCGATGTTTTGATTCATGAGGCGACATTTGCCCAACAGGATGCAGATATGGCATTTGAAAAGATGCACTCTACAACGACAATGGCAGCGCAGGTAGCTCTGTTGGCTAGAGTCAAGCAATTGATTATGACTCACTTTAGCCCTCGTTATGCCCCTGGAAATCCGATTCAGCTAAATGATCTAAAACAAGAAGCTAGAGCTATTTTTCCTCAGACAAAGTTAGCTTATGACTTTTATTCCTACGAAGTGCCAAGGCGTAGAGAGGCGAAGCTAAAAGAGACAGTAGCGGGTAAGAGATAAGAGGTAATTGCTCATTGTTTCTCCGTTATTAAACTGCTTTGGCACTTAAAACAATGAACGCCAAAAAAACTTGGGTAAAAGTAGCATCCGTCGCCAACGCCAAGGCTCTTTGTAAAGTCGATAAGACCATTCTAAATTATTATTTTTCAACCACTCTGGCGCACGGGATTTGTTTCCAGCCCAAATATCAAAGCTACCACCAACTCCTATCCAAATAGATTGGGGACATAAATCACGATTATCTCTAATCCAAAATTCTTGTCGTGGTACGCCAATGGCAACAAAGATGACTTTAGGCTGTTGAGCTTTAAGAGTTTGCTTCCATTTCTCTGCTTCTTGCCCAGAAACATATCCATGCTGGGTCGTGATTGACAGCTTTGGCAGCTCTTGTTGCCAAGCCTTAGCAGCTTGCTCGGCGGTTCCAGGCGCACCACCAAAAAAGCAAATAGCTGGAGGTTCAACAGATTGTCCAATTTCTCTAATCATAGATTCTGCTAGCTCGATACCAGGACAACGCTGATATTTAATACCCCGTAGACGCATATAGACAATAATACCTGCTCCATCGGGAATCACTAACTCTGCTGCTTTGATCGTTTGGCTTAAGGCATAATCTTCTTTTGCCATCATGCTCATTTCAGCGTTTAAAGTCACAACATGAGTGCTAATCCCCTGAGATAGCCTAGCCAATAGCCAATCTGTATAGTTATCAATTAAGTGAATATGCAGATTAAAGACGGGAAAAGTTGTTGGTGAATATAAGTCACTGTTACTATTTGTAGGCAACATAGTTGTTTGCTCAGTCTAGCAAGACAATATTAAAAACTATAGCTCTAACCCTCAAAGCACTAAATAAATATTTTAACAACAGCTAAGGCAATGTCTTAACTGTCTCCCAACTGTTGCTTAACCTACCCCAGTTTTACTGCTGTTCCTGTAGCGGTAATTAAAAGCAAAACTCCTTTATCGTCAACGCTAATTGTACCTGTATCGATTTCAATACCGATTACCGCATCGGCATTTAATTTTTGGGCGCGCTGCTTTAATTCCTCAATTGCTTTCTGTTGACCTTTTTCAAATACTCTTTCGTAGCTTCCTGTACGTCCGCCAATAGTATCCCTAATGCCTGCAAAAAAGTCTCGCAAAACATTAGTACCATAAACGACTTCGGCGGTGACAATGCCGAGATACGTGGCGATGGGTTGATTTTGTAGGGTATCAGTAGTAGAAACTAACATTTAGATGAAGATAATAATAGTTAGACTTTGAGTATATTACTAAACTTACTTAATTACTAATATATAGCCAGGCGATCGCCTAGGAAAGCAAATTAATTAAATAACTATGAACCTTACTGTTGATAGATTTCAAGGAACTTATCTTGGTGGCATAATTGGCGCGGCGATCGCTTCGCCGACAGGGGACAGCGATCGCTTTAAAATAATTAATTATCAGGGGCAACATTGGCTTACGGCTAGGAATGCTTTAGCAGAAACCATCATTAAAGCTCCTAGATTAGAAATCGATGATTTAATCACTCAATTAGAGCAGTTGCTGGGGAATGATAATCTAGATTGTTATTGGCAAGATTTTATCAAAGACAATCAGAACAGTAGCTTGAGGGAAAAATCTTTGTCTAGAGCTATTATCTCCAAAAATCAAAAATCAACATTATTAAAATGCCACAGTAGTTTTCTAGTACTGTTACCTTTGATTATATTTTTAAGCGATAATCAAGACCTATTTAAACAAGTAATTACTCAATGTAATTTAAAATCAGCTATTAATCGAGAAACTAAGGAAGACATATTGATATGGAGCTATTTATTAAGTTTAAATAACAAGTTTGAACTAGAGAATAAAAATCTCAGTCAAATAATAAAAAGAGTGTTAACTGATGTAGAGTTAAAAACAACTAATTTAATTGAAAAGTTAGAGTTAGTAATTAGGGCGTGGGAGAGTGGTTTAAGCCTGCACGAAATAACAGAGAAATTGTTGACCTTGGGTAATTCAAAGCAAATAGCAATTGCCTTATCTTGTTATTGTTTTGCTAGTACACCTCAAGATTTTAAGCTCTCTGTCAAACGTGCTGCAAGTCTTAATCAGAACATAGCTTGGTGGACAACTTCGCTTACAGGTACTTTATCTGGAGCATATAATGGTGTGACAGGTATACCTAAAAGTTGGAGAGCGATCGCTGATAAAAATCAAACTTATCAACAAGCACAGCATACAGCAATGAATTTATATAAGACTTGGCTAGGAATATATTCCCTGGAAATTAGTCAAACTTTATATAATCATGAACTTGATGTTGTTGCCTCGACCAATATAATTCAACCTCGTAAATCTTTAAAAATTATTTCTCAAAAATCATACTTAAGTTAAATTTTTGAAGCTGCTTTTGCCAAAGTTACTGTATGGATTGAGCGTAATTCAAAAAGGCATTAGCAAGAGCTTATATGAATCTTCACCTATGATGAAAAGCTGGCAATCACTAATTCAAAAATTTGCGGGATGGCGATACAAGTATCTACATCATAGTGGCTTTTGGCAGAAAAGTAACTCCAAAAGACAAAAACTCAAATTATCTCATAATTATAGTTTTAGTCATCAGCGCAAAAATAGAACAATAAAATCAAGAGATTTGTTGGTAATGTTAGCTTTGAGCATCATAGCTCTAACTAGTGTCGTTGGTTATCGTTTTTATAATCAGCCACAATTGACCGTGGGCAAAATCTCACCTTTAACAATTAAAGCTCCTTTTTCGGCACAGTTTGAAGACACAAAAACTACCTTAGAAAAACGCAAAGAAGTTCAAACAGGTATCATTCCTATCCTCAAGCAGAATCAGGAATCAACCGCAGAAATTAAAAGTAAGCTAGGGGAATATTTAGCCAGTATTGATGAGCTAAGAAAGTTAACCGAACCCTTTCCTTTCTTTAATTCTGAAGCCTTATCCTTAGCAAGCCAAAAATACATCCGTTTTTGCGATGATGCAGAGTTTAGGGCAGTCTTAGCTTCGGTTGCTCAAAATTTTGACCGAAAAGCAACTAACAGTGAAACAAACTTATCTCTAGAAAAAAGACCAGACTTTAACGTTGGACTACAAAAAATTGCCTCAGAGCTACAGGCATATCGAGAGAAAACATCAGAAACAGAATTTAATACGTTAATAGCTCAAATAACCTTAACTCGCTATCGATATTCCCAGGCTTGGAAAAAGCTAGAACAGAAAAATAACATTCAATTAGACGACAAAGATTTAGTAGTACTGTTTGATTTGACTGAGAAAGACTGGCAAGCGACAAAAAAGACAGTTTCTCTAGCCGTCAATCGTATATTAACTCAGGGGATATCTTCGGGAATGCCCTCTAATTTATTAGAGCAGACAGTCATAGAGCAAATTAATCCAGATATACCCAAGGCAACAGAAAATATAGTTAGTAATTTGCTGCTAGAAATTCTCAAACCTAATCTAGAAGAAGATAAAGATGCTACTAGAAATATTGCCGAGAAAGCAGCGATGGCGATTGATTCGGTAATAGTGGAGGTAAAACAAGGTGATGTCATTGTCGAAAAAGGAGCAAGAATTACTCAAGCAGATTTTGTTTTGCTAGATGGTTTCAAACTAAGCCAAAGAAGCATTAACTGGTCAGGACTGAGATTATCGGCAATTTTTGTCAGCTTTATGGTTGGTTTATTTTTACTTATCCAAAGAAAAATTTTCACCTCCATTCGTCATCGAGATTATTTATTACTCTGTTTATTAAGTTTAAGCGCACCATTATTAAGCGTGTTTAACTTACCCTATACCAGTTTGCCAGCTATAGGTCTTTTAGTTAGTAGCTTTTATGCTCCTAGTTTGGCTATCTGGGAGGTAATTCTGGTGACAGTATTGGTTATGTTTAGCAATCAAAACTTAGGCTCTCCATACCTACTAGCAGGATGTTGTGGGGGAGTAGTTGCCGCTATCTTTGCGGGAAGATTGCGATCGCGCGAGGCTATAGCTAGATTAGGTATTATGGTGGGTCTGACTCAAGCAGCGGTTTATTTAATTGCCAATTTAATCTTGAGTGCTAGTCCGTCTACTATCTGGTCAGCAATTTTACCCGATGCCTTAATTTGTGGTCTGTTTGGAGTTGCCTGGAGCGTAGTGGCAATTGGCATATCACCTTATCTAGAGAGATTTTTTGACCTTGTTACCCCCATTCGTTTAGCAGAGCTATCTAATCCCAATCTGCCGTTGCTAAAACGTTTGGTAACCGAAGCTCCAGGAACATTTCAACATACAATGTTTGTGGCTTCTCTAGCCGAGGCTGCTGCCAGAGAACTTAACTGCAATGTAGAGTTAATTAGAGCAGGAACTCTTTATCACGATATAGGTAAGATGCACGATCCTCTGGGCTTTATTGAAAATCAGATGGGCGACCCTAACAAACACGACGAGATTGATGACCCTTGGATAAGTGCCAAAATAATTAAAAAACACGTCAGCGAAGGACTAGTAATGGCTCGCAAATACGGTTTGCCTAAGGCAATTCGGGATTTTATCCCCGAACACCAGGGAACTTTACTAATTGCCTATTTCTACCATCAGGCAAAACAGAAGGCAGAAGCCGAAGGAACAACCGTATTAGAGTCAGATTTTCGTTATGCAGGTCCAATTCCTCAGTCAAGAGAAGCAGGGATTATGATGTTAGCCGATGGCAGTGAGGCTGCATTGCGATCGCTAAAAGATGTAACTCACAAACAGGCATTATCTACAGTGCAGAAAATCTTTAAATCTCGCTGGCAAGACGGTCAATTGCTTGATAGTGGACTAAGTTATGATGAATTGCCAAGAATTGCCGAGGTTTTTATTCGCGTTTGGGAACAATTTAATCATAAGCGCATTGTCTATCCTAAAGGAGCTTTGGATTTTAAATCTCAGAAATAAATTATTCAATAGCTCTAAGCTTTAGGCTATAAGCTTCAAACAGTTATATTATGAGCAAGGATAATTCACGTTCAGCGCAACATATTACCGTGGCAAAAAAAACTTCGAGACAAGAAAACCATTTTAATCAGGCTCGTGCTAGCTTACAGCAAGCGATTTCTTGGTATTCTGGTTTTCGTCGTCATGGTAATTCTCCTCCAAATGAACGTCTACAGGCTTCTGTCAGAAAAGATTTACAGTCTTTACAAAACGCCCTGGACAAATTGGATCGCAATGCAATTCGCATCAGTACCTTTGGTTTAGTTAGCTGTGGAAAATCTTCTTTGATTAATGCCCTATTAGAAGAAGAGGTAGTTGCCACAGGACCTTTGCATGGTGTAACTCAATCATTGACTGTTCTACATTGGAATCCATTACCAACTAAAGGAGTCAACGTCGAGTTGATTGATACTCCTGGTTTGGATGAAGTGGCAGGAGAAGCACGGGCAGCTATGGCGCGAGAAATAGCCCAAAAGTCTGACTTGATTTTGTTTGTAGTGGCAGGGGATATTACCCGTACCGAGTATAAGGCTTTGTGTGAGTTAAGAAGTACTCAAAAACCCCTAATTTTAGTTTTTAACAAAGTCGATCTCTATCCAGATCGCGATCGCCAAAAAATCTACCAGCAATTACAGCAGCTAAATGCAGCACACAGCCTCGGTAGTTTAGATGATATTATAGCCCCTCATGAAATTGTCATGGTGGCTGCCAAACCTCAAGCAATCAAAATTAGAGTAGAATCGTCTGATGGCAAGGTTGAAACTAGCTGGGAAAAACCCGAACCTGAGATTGCAGAATTACAGATAGCTTTGCAGCAAATTTTGCAACAGGAAGGAAAATCTTTACTGTCGTTAAATGCTTTGGTACAGGCGAGGGATGCGGAGGTTAATATTGCCCACAAAACTATTGAACTACGCCAAGAAGAAGCAGAGAAAATAATTGCCAAATATGCCCGCTACAAGGCGATCGCCGTCGCGATTAACCCAGTCATCTTTGTTGACCTGATTGGCGGTTTTATTGCTGATTTGGCTCTGATTCGTTCTCTATCAAAGCTATACGGATTACCTATTACTACCTACGAAGCAGGAAACCTCTTAAAACGTATTTTAGCTAGCTCTGGCGGCTTATTATTTAGCGAAATTGGCAGTAGTATAGTTTTGGGAGTGGGTAAAAGTGGCGCGGTTTTAACCAGTAGCTTCGAGAGTTCAGGAGCGATCGCGGCTTATTTAGGTACTGCTAGTTTCCAAGGAGCGATCGCTGGCTACGGAACTTATGTGGTAGGTAGAGTAGCTCAAGTATACTTAGAACAAGGCTGTACCTGGGGAGAAATGGGAGCTTCGACCCTAATTAAAGAAATTTTATCCCAGGTAGAACCAAATACAATTATTTACCGTTTACGGCAAGAATTACTGCAACAATAAATCATACTAAATTTTGTTTCTATAGATAATTTATCCGTTTTCAAATCAGAAGTCAGAAATCAGAAAATTGATTGTTGCCATTATTAATCGGATTTAATTTCAATTACGTCTGATGTTAGTTAAGTCTACTGCTATTAATTAGTAAAAAGTTGTATTATAAGAAACATTCACGAGTTTGCTTTTGATGATAATTTCCATTCTGTCAATCTAGGGCAAAAAATTAGTCAGTAAAACAAATATTGTAGCTATACTCTTATACGGAAGGGGTTTTGGGAGGGTCCTAACGTCCCCAACAGGGGGTCTGGGGGAAAATTTCCCCAGGAATTAACTTTGGTTTTAAAGATAAATTTTTAATAAAACATTAAGCGTCAATTATCAATGAATCAAGTTACCGTAAGTGTTCCTGCTACCACAGCTAATTTAGGAGTTGGTTTTGACTGTATTGGCGCAGCTTTAAGCATGACTAATGAGTTTACATTTACTGAGGTTAATACCGATAGTAAACTCAAAATAAATGTCACAGGCGATGAAGCTTATAAGGTAAGCACCAAGGAAAATAATTTAATTTATCAAGCTTTTGTGCGGCTTTATCAACAAATTGGTAAAACGCCTCCCAATATAGAGCTCAATATTAAGTTAGAAGTGCCATTATCAAGAGGTTTGGGTAGTTCGGCTACAGCAATTGTTGGTGGGTTATTAGGAGCAAATGCTTTAGCCAGAAACCCTTTAGATCGAGCTAAAATTAGAGAGATGGCGATCGCCATTGAAGGTCATCCTGATAACGTTGTTCCCGCTTTGTTGGGCAATTGTCAACTATCGGTAGGGTCAGAAAGTAACTGGCAAATATGCTCTATTCCTTGGCACCAAGATATTATTCCTGTAGTAGCTATTCCCAATTTTGAACTGTCTACGAAAGAGGCTCGTTCTGTTTTGCCCCAAAAATATAGTCGTAGTGATGCAATTTTTAATATCTCGCGCATGGGTTTACTATTAAGAGCTTTAGAAACCCATAATGAGTCATGGCTCAAAACGGCTTTAGCAGACAAAATACATCAACCCTATCGGCAGCAACTAATTGCTGGTTACCCTGAGGTGCAGCAGGCTGCTATTGCTGCTGGTGCTTATGGCATGGTAATTAGCGGTGCAGGACCGACTTTATTAGCGTTAACCAATGCCGAGCGAGTAGATCGGGTGGTCAAATCAATGACTGAAGCCTGGAAACAAATTGGCGTTGAAGCTAAAGTGCGATCGCTTTCTTTAGATACAGCAGGAGCAAAAGTTCAGTATGCAGATTCTTGAAACGCCTCGGCTGATTCTAAGATACTTTACTATTCGTGACCAAAAGGCTTTGATGCCAATTTTAGGCGATCCTCAAGTAATGGAGTTTTCGCTCATTGGGGTTCACGACCGCCCGCAAATTCGGCAATTCATTGAACAGAGGTTACTGTCCTACTTAGAGCGTGGTTTTGGCTTATATGCTTTAACTCACAAGCAAAACCAGAAGCTTATTGGCTACTGTGGTTTTTTTGTCCAGAAAGTAAATGAACAAAAAGAAGTTGAAATCGGCTATCGTTTAGCTAGTCAATATTGGGGACAAGGGTTAGCCACCGAAGCAGCCACAGCAGTTTTAGAATATGGTCGATCCAGATTCAAGTTTAAACGCTTTGTCTGTCTGATTGAACCAGCTAACATTCGCTCTATTCGGGTCGCTCAAAAACTAGGTATGAAATTAGAAAAAGAGATTATTTATCATGGCATCGATGTAGAAATGTACAGTATTACTTGTGAATAATATCTCTCTACTAAGAAACAAAATCAGTCACAGTAGTTTGAGACGGACTAGGGTGAAGAATCAACCTATGATTTTTGACCCATTGAATATTTTCGCTAATAAGCAGCATCAAAAATAATGCCGCCGATTTCTAAAACTACGCTGGAAACAGCACAATTATAGAAGCCAGACGACAAGATTTTTAGTCTAGATAAATATCGGTAGATACCGTCATTTATGGTTAGATTTTGTTTTAGTAAGCTAGACCCATACTGCGGGTAGTTTCTGCGCCCAAGTAGACGCGAATACTCAAGAAATCTGTAGGGCAAGCCGTTTCACAACGTTTGCAACCTACGCAGTCTTCTGTACGGGGAGATGAGGCAATTTGACCAGCTTTACAGCCATCCCAAGGAACCATCTCCAATACGTCAGTTGGACAAGCTCTTACACACTGGGTACACCCAATGCAAGTATCATAAATTTTGACGCTATGGGACATTAGAATATAAGCTCCAAATGCGAATGTTCACTAAATCGTATTCTGAATAGAATCAAGGGTTAGTTTACCCTATGCTCCTATTGTCACTTGGCGAAAGACTCGATAACTTTAAATTCTGTAACAACAAGCTGGAAATATTGATTAATTCGTTAAACAAGCTTAATGTTTCTTAAGCTAACATCTTGATTTGCTGACCAAAGTTAGGTAGATAATTAAGAAAGAATCAGTTTTTGTTAGTATGGTCAATCCTAATTCTCAGCACAGCCAGCCAAAATCAGCAACGCTACCGTCTCAAACTAAGCTGATTAAAACTTACTACGATCTTATGAATTTACATCCTTCTGCTTCTACCATTGTGATTCGTCGTACCTATCGCCAACTAAGCAAAGAATATCACCCCGATACTACCAAATTGCCCGCTAATATTGCCACCACCAAATTTCAAAAACTTAATGAGGCTTACGCAACCCTAAGTAGCCCTGAAAAGCGATCGCTTTACGACCTCAAAATAGGCTATTCTCGCCTTAATGTAATTCAAGCAACCAGTTGGTCTGAACCTGACCAAGAAAAATGGTCAAGAACTGCCTATCTCGATCCTACCGATCGCCCCTTGTCTTCGGGAGAAATATTTGTTTTAGTTTTGTTAGGATTAACTTTTATTGGCTGTATAGTTTTGGTAATGGCGATCGCCTATTTTCGTAGGTGATAGATACGACCGCGTAAGTATGCTGCTAAGTTTATAGTTTATTAATACTTATCTCTATCCACTAGAAGGGGTTCTTTGCTATTATAAGTTAGCTACGCTGGGAGAGGTGGCAGAGTGGTCGAACGCGCTCGACTTGAAATCGAGTAAAACGAAAGTTTTCGTGGGTTCAAATCCCACCCTCTCCGTAATTCAAAAAGGCTAGGGTTCGCTAGTAGAGGAAGCATCTACCTCTACTGGTTCAGATTGATTCAAATCTTTACTAGCTTCCAATTTGGCATTCATGCTAATAGATTTCTCAATATTTTCAGCTTCTTTCTTAAATTCATTTTCAAATTCTTTAGAAGCATCTTGAAAACTACGAAGAGTTTTGGCAACGCTGCGACCAATTTCGGGTAGTTTTTTAGGTCCAAATACTAATAGAGCAACTATTGTAATCAAAGCCATTTCTGGTAAACCGATGCCAAAAATGTTCATTATCTGAGACTTCCTAATAAGTTTAATAAATTGAATATGTAGTTTGACCCTCAAAGCAAATTGAGGATCGAACTATAATATTAGCTAATTCAATAGTTAATAAATCTGTGGCTAAATTGTTTATCGGCTTAGAGTTCTCCAGTCAACATCAACTCCTTCTAGAATTAAAGAAGAATTATAAAGTTGCAGAATAATTAACAAGAAAACAAGAAATAAAGCCATAAAGACTCCCATCAAGATGGTTGTTCCCCAACCAGGAGCAACTTTACCATATTCAGAATTTAAAGGTTTGAGAATATTTCCCAAACGAGTTTGCTGTGACATAGTTCACTAATTATGTAAAATCAGGTTTTTCGTAATCTTCTGTAATATTATAAAGGAAGAGTAATCATAATTTATATATACTTATGGAACCTGCAATAGTTCTTAGCATCAGTATAGGCACTGTATTAGTCGCCATTACTGGATTTTCAATTTATACAGCTTTTGGTCCACCGTCTGCCGATTTAGGCGATCCTTTTGAGGATCATGAAGATTAGTCATCAATGACCAATGATCGATAATTTGTTACCGTATTGCGATCGCGACATACTTGATAAAAAGTACGACGTATTTAGCTTTGACGACGGATATTATTAACCTTTTTACCAGTATCGAAACCACATACTGCACTCTGCTTGCTCGGTCTTTAAAAGTCGCGAAACCCTCAGTGCAGGCGGTGCGCTTTTTTCCGTAATCTGTGGCTGATTGGGAGTCAGCTATTTAGGTTTCTTGTAATGCAATTTTACTTAATCTTTCAAGGGGAGTAGTAGCGAAAACGGCTATTACTCCTTTTTTATGTTGCTATGAAGGTTATCCTGAAATTTTCTCAAACAAATATTTATAATTAGTCAATTAAAGAGAAAGATAATGTCGCTCATCGTCATGACAGCAGATACAGCTATAAGTAAGTTTTGGACTTTAGTTTCTGGGGTAATGCTCTTAAATAAGGAAACTTTTGAATTAATTAATAGTTTACCTTTAGGCTTGATTGCCAGTATTTTAGTAGTTTTGTTAGCTGGACTGTCTCAAACTTCTGGTCAAAGCGTGATGCTGTTTATTAATCGAGTGCGTCCACTGCGGTTTTTGCTCTCAATAGCGATCGCAGCAGTTTTATTTGTCTTTAACTACAATTTTTGGGTTTTAAGCACCTGGTTGGTTGCGGGCTGGTTATTTGGGGCTAATTTGTCTCTAGTAGAAATTGTCAAAACTTTAGGGTTTAGCTACGCGCCTTTGTTGTTAGGTTTTTTAATAATTATTCCCTATTTTGGAATGCCAATTTTTATTGTGCTGTCAATTTGGACATTAATGGCGATCGCAACTGGTTTGGGGGCAATTTCTGATTTGGGTATATGGCAAGCTTTTGAATGCTGTCTAGGAGGCTGGTTAGTGCTGCAACTTTCTCAGCGCGTATTCGGTAAAGAGATCGCCCGTATTACTAGTAAAATAGTTGATTGGGTTGCAGGAGTTAAGCTTATTACCGAAGCCGATTACTTAGAGCAAATGCTTTACAACGGCTTACCTATCCCTCCCGATCAGACTAATATTCCTAATTTACTTGGGGAGACATCAGAAGAATCGTGAGTAAACAATTTTTAACTAGAAGTGCGTTAGTTGTATTAGCATTAGCCATAGTTATTTTCTTGTCTCCTGCAAATGCTTGGTGGGTGCAATGGTATGTTTTTCTGCACGCCGAGTTATTAAATTTGCTTTTGGACGGGGGAAGAATTGTTGGTATTGCGCTAGTGTTGGCAGGTTTACTTGCACCTTTTGAAGCTTTAGGTTGGTGGGCTGGATGGTATGGTGGCGATTACGCTCCGCGTAGCCTTAAGGATCGCGATACGGTTACTTTACCTGCTAAAAGTACTCAATTCCCCATTAAAAAGATAACTTCTACAACAATACAGTATGTAGTTTATCTTGACGGCATTGGCAAAAGCTCGTTCAAATATTCCTTTCGGGCAAAAAAATTTCTTCAACGGCTAGAAGAATCTTTACCAGAAGAAAATTATGTTCTAATCAAAAATATTATTCCCTATTCAGTAATCAATCTCCCCTTAACTATTGGTAGACCTTTAGGATCAATTTGGCAATGGATCGAGCGC
This sequence comes from Chroococcales cyanobacterium, assembly GCA_038259125.1. Classification (GTDB taxonomy): domain Bacteria; phylum Cyanobacteriota; class Cyanobacteriia; order Cyanobacteriales; family Xenococcaceae; genus Waterburya. Next base: position 23,475 of record JBBSPC010000054.1, read on the forward strand.
ACCACTAAGTTTGGAGTATTAAGAGTGCTAGTCTTATTACGCAATATGTTCCAAGTGGCGGTATCCGTAGATAGTCGCTATGGTCCGATATACAATCGCGGTACGGCACAAATAATTATCGATCGCTTGTTGGCGCGGGGCTATCAACCAGGTAGCGGGGCTTTAATTACCCTCATTGGTTATAGTGGTGGCGGACAAATATCTTTGGGCGCAGTCCCGTATATCAAAAAGGTTTTGGCTGCGCCGATTGACGTGATTTCTTTAGCAGGGGTAATTAGTGGTAACAATGAAGTAGCACAGGTAGAACATCTTTATCATTTAGTGGGAGAAAAAGATCGCGTTGCTCGCTTTACTTCTTATCTGTTTCCTCGAAGATGGTCAATCTTTACTTGGTCAAATTGGAATCTGGCTAGAAGTCGCGGTGAAATTAGCTTTATCTCTTTAGGAAAAATGGGGCATGACTCTACCAATGGTCCATTAGACGAAACAGCTATACTTGCTGATGGTAGCAATCATTTAACCAAAACCCTAGAAATTATTCTACGCATTTTAACTCGCGCCGATGGTCACGAACCCTACCCTGCTGCCGTTGCCGATTATAAATCATTTGCCTCAAAGATTGTTAGTGATTATGCCAACTACGTCAAAGCAGATTTTAATCAGCCCAATTATTATCCTCTTGAGCAAACTTATTCTCAAGAATATTTGCCCGTGGGTGAATGGTTAGGGCGTTTGATCTTACCAAAGGTTAGCGAACGATCTCGTGTTGGTGGAGTTTACTTAGAGGTACATCACGCACCAGAATCCGATCGCGATTTAATCGGCAAAAAGATATACTTGCGTTGGAGCGATCGCCCTGATATTCAAGCTTATGTTAATCAGGTCAAAATTAGAATTAATTTTTCGGAACAAGCTTATAAAAGTATCAATCAAGGTATAGTTCTACCTATACGCTTAAACCACTGGCGACAGGTACAGGCGTTAGAATCTTTGGCTGGTGCAAGACCAAATGATGATGTGATGGTTGCGTTGAGTTCGGTCGAGGTAGTCAGAAAACCAGATCTGAGTTTATATATTGCTCGCGAACCAATTTTAATTACGGGAAAGTATTATGCTTTGGTAACTATTACTGAGTTATTTCCTAATAATTGTGCTGTCGTCCGCTATTATAATCCTGCTTCTAAGCAGTTTGACGGTAGAGAAGACACTGTTTATTTCCCCCAGGTAGTAAAAGATCGCCATGGAGTTTTACCCGCTACCGCTAATAAAATTACCGAATCTCCTTTAAATAAAACAGGGTGGTATATCTATGGCGCAAAAAATCACCAGGGAATGTTTACCGTTCAAGCGATCGCACCCCGTAGCTTGTTTCAACTACAGCCAGCTAAAATTATTTCTGGACTGCACAAAACCACTGACTATATCCACAATCAATATTGGCAGGGAATAGAACAAAAGAAAGGTCATGTCGATTCAATTCTCTTAAACCCTCGCAACTTGTCAGATACAGAATTAATTAATTCTGTATCTGAAGGCGATCGCCTGCTACTATTACATACCTACGGCGGTATTGGCGGTAAAAAGCGTGAATTTGCCCCGTTAGGCATCTTTTTTGGACATTTTGCTTTTGGTTTAGCCAGAGTAATCCGCGAACCTCTTACCCAAGAACTTCGTTTTAAAATCGGCTATGCACAGGTTTATACCCAAAACACCACAGGGATTATTGCGGGGAGTTTAGACTGGACAAACTTTGTTGGCGATCGCCAGTTTGGTTGGTTAGGCAGTCGTCCCATCACCGATATCATAGTTAAGCTAGATGTTCTAGAAGAATACAATTTTGATGGCTTGCGACGCTTTCCCCTCAACGCCTTGGCATATCAACTAGATCGCATGATGGCACGTTATCGTACTGGAGACGGTACGGGAGCAACTTTTGTAGGCCCTGCCAACTCCTGCGTGCAAGATTCCTGTCAGGCTTTTTATCAGGCGATTAATATGACCTTAACTGAAATCGATAACAATGCCCAAATCAAAGACTGGATTGCAGCTAACCCCAACCATTCCCAAACTCAAAGACTACAGCGTTTAGTCGCCCTAAATAAAGCCATCGAAGCCAAACTAGTTTCTTGGCAAACCCGCGCTGATTGGGTCGATCCATATCAATCATTGATTGGTACTCGCCTAGAAGATCGTCCTGTAACTACCGTAGTTAATGCTTTAACAAGCTGGCGATCGCTTTTACCCCGTTTAGCAAACGATGTTTTAGCTCAAATTTTCTTAAAACATGGTGCAAGTTTGTGGCTACTGCAAACCTATCAGGTAGGCGGTGAGGATGAAGATATCGAACCCATTGCGCCGACAAAATTGTGGGTCTAAAGCGATCAGTGATTTTAAGATTGTGATCGCGTCTATTCTTTAAAATTACTTACTAATCCTTTTCTCTCTTTGCGCCTCTATATCTTGGTGTAAGATATGGCTAAAAAAATTTCTTTACTAAGAATCGGGATCTGCAATTTTCTAAATTCCTATATATCAGGAAAAACGATTGCTTTTTAATGACAATCAAAGTTAGATAAAATACATACAGCAATTTGCACATCGTTCTGGGACAGGAAAAATTCAAAGTCAACAGTCAATCAAGATTGAAAAACTAAACTGTACTAGTTGGTTGTGCAAACCGATGTAAGTGGGTAGGTGTAATTAAATATAAGTTCTTTACCCTTTATCACTGTTCCAACTTAGCCGAGATCGCCAATTTAATCAATTACTATGAATCAACCAATAACTACTGAATACAAACATATTTTACTAGGCGATCGCGATGTTCCTTTTATTGAAGGAACATCTATGAAAGTGGTCGAATTAATTACTTCTGTAAAGGCTTATGAATGGAGTCCAGAAGAATTACACTTTCAGTATCCTCATGTCAGCATGAGTAAGATTTATTCTGCTTTAGCTTACTATTGGGATAACAAAGAACGAATTGATGCCGATCTTAAAAAACGGTTTGAGTATGCTGAAAAATTGCGTATAGAAGCAGGAGAATCATCATTAGCGAAAAGACTTCGTAAACAAAGAATTATTGAATGAGTATTGTTTTATATATGGATGAAAATGTCCATCGCGCAATTACTAATGGATTGCGTCTACGAGGAGTAGATGTACTAACTGCTCAAGAAGATAAACGAAGTGGCTTTCGGGATCCTAAAATACTTGATCGCGCAACAGAACTTCAGCGAATTCTATTTACTCAAGACGATGACTTTCTTACAGAAGCAAATCGTCGTCAAACTGAAAAGATCGATTTCTTAGGTATTATCTATGCTCATAAATTAAGAGTTTCTGTTGGAGATTGTATCCGCGATCTTGAAATCATTGCTGAAGCTGCAAATTTAGAAGAATTAGCCAATCAAGTTGAATACTTGCCTTTGTAGTAGTTTATCTAACCCGATCGCTCTAAGAAAGGAGGTTGTGATTATAATATCGTCGTAGCATTGTTACAAAAACCAAGCTGTCCAAGAGCTTTATAGACGATTAAATCAATCTGGAAATGCCAAGACGATACAGACGTTTTCTAGACTCTTCTTTTTTTATCCTGACGCAAAAAGAATCAACAGCTCATATTATTAAGAAGTTTATTACAGCGTCAAATAAACCATTATTTCCAGATAAATCAAGCCATGCCCATTGTCCATTGGGATTTACTTCAAGGAACGTGGTATTTTGACAGGTTTTATCTTTTGTCATCAAATCAATTCTTCCATATCTTAAACCCAAATCACGCATGAAATAATTGATATTTGTTGAAAGCTCGACAGGAAGTTCTACTTTTTCCCAACTACTATCCACAAGCGAAGTTCCAATTGCCTGTCTCCAATCCAAACCATTTAAAATACTACGGTCAAGTACAAACCCATATTGTTGCCCATCTAAATAAACAACAGTCAAGTCGTAATTATTATCAACCTTTTCTTGAATAAACCATGTCCAACCATCGTCAAGTTCTTCGGGGTTAACTGCACTTGTATAAATAACCTTTACAGTTTTGTAGTTCTAAATCCCACCTATCAGTTAGTTGGCATACACAGTATAAACGTCCCTGGTTCAATGCCATCAGCATAAGGGGCAGCTTGTATATAGCCCTTATTTTTAAGTTGTTTAATGCTATCTCTAACAAGGTATTTATTTAAACCAGTGCTTTCTATTATGCTATGGCAATCAGATTTTTCATTACTGATAGCTTTAAGTATTTAACACTGTTAATTTGTTATCTGCATATTCAATTCTAAACTTTGAGTTTTCTATCTTAACAGCATAATTTCTAACTTTTTAATTCACACAAGACGATTATCGAAAAGACGGCTTCAATTAATGATGAAATTGATATATTATTGCGTCACTCAGCAACGCGATCGCTTTTTGAACGTAAAAACGTAATTGTAGTCAATTGTTCTTAATGTTGAAGCTAGTTACTTAAAAGATCACTCAATGTATTGCTATAGCTAGATGTATCAAAATTACTGGGAAGTGTTTAATGCACTTAGTTTTCTGGTTAAATAAGATTAAATAACAAAATTTGACCCGTGTGATTTTCCAATATATTTAAGCTAATTTCTTATGTGGGCAACAATTGAATCTATTCTTTGGTGGCTGTTTATTGCTTTTCTAATTTTCACCTTATTTGTTTTCATTGGTTTTTATCTGCGGGGAGCATTTCGCGATCGCCTTACCTACAAAGTAAAACACGCACCTCGCCCAGACGAGCCACAATTTCCTTTTACCCTTGCCAGTATTACCAATTCTTTTGTTACTGATGGCGTTATTACAGATTTTTGGAATGAGCCAGATAAGATTCAACAAGCACGTATAGATGCAATTAGCAAAGCGCAACATACAATCGACTTTGAAACCTTTTTTATGACTCCAGGAAAGCGGGCAGATAATTTTGCCGTCGCCTTGGCAGAAAGAGCTTCTGCGGGGATTGAAATTCGCCTGGTTATCGATCATTATGGTACAAAAGACATATCAGACAAATATTGGGGACGTTTACGTGGTGCTGGAGTAAAAGTCTCTTTTTTTAATCCTCCTAATTGGAAAGCTCCCCTAGATTATGCTGGACGGACTCACCGCAAGCTGTTGTTAATTGATAGCCAATTTGGCTTGGTAGGTGGAGCAGGAATTTCCGATCTTTGGGACGGTATAGAAAAAAAAGATGATACTCAACCATGGTTAGATGTGGAGATGCGTATAGAAGGGGAAATAATTAGTGTTTTAGAAGGCGTGTTTTCTCAACATTGGACGTTTGATGATGGCACAGCCGATTTAGGTAGGAATAAATTCCCTAATTTTAGTAATGGCAGAGAAGAAAATACAAGTGAAAAACAAGATTCTAACCTCATGTTAGTTGTACCAGGAGCAAACCCCAGAATCCGCTTCTCACCAATTCAGGCTTTTAAATACAATAGTATTATCTGTGCTAGAAAAAGAATTTGGTTAGCTAGCCCTTATTTTCTCCCCGACGATAACTCCATAGATATATTAGTTGCAGCAAAGCAAGATGGAGTAGACGTTCGTATTCTTACCACCAG
>JBBSPC010000055.1:0-28698 GCA_038259125.1 Chroococcales cyanobacterium
ATTACTAAAAAGAGTTATTCTCGACCCAAAAAATCACAAACAAAGACAGCTTAACTATATTTTTGGCTAATTATTTTCTCTTTTAGCTATTTTAAACTGGCTGAACTATTTTCTCATGATTTTTTTTAGTCTAAACTACAGGTGGTTGGATAAGCTTGGGAAACCCAAGCATCCTCCACGCGCTTTTTAGCTGTATGAATTGGAGCATTGTCCAATTGAATAATATGTATTGCATCTTGATTTTCTTGCTGAAATTTTTCTAAAAATATACCCATAACGTATGAATTAAAATGAGAAAACTCATAGAAAAAGCGGAGGCGACCCCGCGCCGCATCTAGGCGAGACAAAGGCTTTAGCCGCATGTATGCGCCCCAAGCAGCTTTTGCCAGTAATTGGTTCAATTAGCCCATAGATGTAATAATAATCCTAGTGCCACTGCAATTCTTGTTCTGGCTTGACTCCTTTTAAAGTAATTTTTCGACCTGATTCACTTCTAAAGCCTACTCTAGTTTCGTCCTGACACCAATAAAAGATATCTGGTTTCTGACCATGTTTATGCCTAATTTCTCTAATTAATCCTTCTATTCTCTTTGGTAGGAATGACCAAAATGCTTCTACTACTCCTGCTGCTTGTTTTTCATGGATAGGACGAGGAACTTTTAGTTTGCTCTGTAATTCGTATCGAACAATTCTGTGCAACGTAGAATAACTTATTTCAATATTCAGGCAACTTGAAAGCCATAATTGTATCTCTCGATAGCTATCAAAACCTTTAGGCTCGGATAACTCTTTTTGAAGCTGGGCGACTGTTTCTATCTCTAGCGTCTTACGTGGTTGGATAAGCTTGGGAAACCCAAGCATCCCCCACGCACTTTTTTGGTCTTCCTGTTTTTAGCGGTTCTTCTAAAAGTAAGATTAATCCGCCTTGTTTATATAATTGTAACCAGCGATGAATCGTTGATTCTCCTCTGCCGATAATTACTGCCAAATAATTGACATTTTCTACCACTTTTATCTTAAGAAGATACAAACTTTGTACTTTAGCAAATCCTAATCCTGATTTTTGCTGCTTCATCAGTAATTTCAATTCTTCTACCGATTCTGCTATTTCTATTTTAGGTACTCCAGACATTGACTCGTATTTTATATTTTTGTTATTTTATCAAGTCTCTCATTACTTTTGAAAATTGGTATTAGTCAACGAGTTAGGGATTGAAATTCGGATTGCCCATTATCCCCCCTACACCTCGAAATATAACCCCATTGAACATCGATTGTTTGCTCATGTAAGCCGTGCCTGTCAAGGAGTCATTTTTGAAAGTGTTGAGATGGTCGAGGAGTTAATCGCCACAACCAAGACAAAAGAAGGGCTACAAGTGTTCACAACTATTTTAAATGGATTGTATGAGACTGGTCGCCAAGTCATACAAGAATTTGAGCAAATTATGGATATTGTGTTTGACAATTACTTGCCTCAATGGAATTATACAGCCGTGCTACAGATGTCATAATTCTGGATCTTATTTAATCCGCATTCCTTAATCAATTACTTGAGAATAAAATTATGGTTGTGTCGCAAAAAATAGAAATAATTATGTAGTATGATGTAGGTTACTAAAGATATGTACAGCTTCGACTCTTCATAATGATAATGAATTGCAAAAGAACCTTTTAAGCTGGCTGCCTGACACAAGTACCCGAAAGATAGACAGAGAAAGATTGAAAGAAAAAGGGAGAGCGATCGTGGGAAGCTAAAAATAGTCGTTTTTGAGCTTCGTAGTAGTCCATGTCCATCTCTACCCCTCTTTATAATCAACTTCTAAGTCTTTTGAGTCAACATAGTCAATATCGAGATTTACGTCATTTAAAAGCATTGGCTTGGATGATTAATGGACTAATCTGTAGCAGTAAGATTAACTTGAGTGAATGGGAATCATATGTCGTAAGTCGGGCAAATCAGACACAAAGTATCGAGCGAAGATGGCAGCGATTCATTCATAACCGTCGAATCAAAATTAAGTCGATCTACGTACCGTTAGTAATGGCAGCAATTCACAAATGGGACGGGCACAGGCTTTATCTAGCATTAGATACGACAGTTCTATGGAATCAATACTGTATGATTCATCTTTCCATTATTTGCGGAGGTAGAGCAATTCCGCTTTTGTGGAAAGTGATGAAACATAAAAGTTCTACCGTAGCATTTAAAGAATACAAACCGATGCTGAAGCTTTCACAGCAATTACTTTCTAAATATCCTAATGTAATGCTTTTGGCGGATAGCGGTTTTGCTAATCATGAATTAATGAGTTGGCTAAAAACAAGTCAATGGCACTATTGTCTGCGTCTTCCTTGTGATGTTTTTATTCATGGTGCGAGAAGACATCCTATTGAATTAAAGTACCTTTATCCACCAAAGTCAGAGGCAATTTTAGATCGCAATATCGGATTATGGAGAAATGGAAAATGTCGAAGCAACTTTGTTTTAGCCAATGTCAAGGGAGCGAGAGAGCCTTGGGCTGTTATTACGGATGAAGACCCCACCCTTCAAACTTTATGGCAATATGCTTTGAGGTTTCGTATCGAAGAGTTGTTCTTGGATTCCAAATAGTAACGCATTTGAACTTGAAGAATCAAGAATTCGCGATCGCAAAGCTAAGACCACGCTTGTATTTAATAGTAGCTTTAGCTGTTTTATTTGCCACAGTTCACGGCATGACGGTTCAATTAAAAGGCCTTAGAACTCAGGTTGACCCTCATTATCGACGTGGCTTGAGCTATCTCAAAATCGGGATCAGATGGCTCAAAGGAGTAATCTCCAAAGGTCGCGATTTATTTACTCCCATCCCGCTGTTTTCCTCAAATCTTCAACCTTGTTTTGCATCTAAAAGAGCTAAACAGAAATACTATGATGCTATTTGGTTTACCAGAATTTCGGAGTTAAAATGCTTCAAAGTTTAGCTTTGTTTAGATAAATGTGTCAGGCAGCCAGCCTTTTAAGTGGCAACATTTCCAAAAAGAAATTATTTTACGAATCAGAAAGGCTTTGAGAATCTTTCTCTGGTTTCAATTCCTCTGGCTGTTCGGGTTCTGCTACCTTTACCCCCAAGGTTCTTCTATCTATAGATTTTCCAGATTCATCTAATATCTCTAAGGTACAGGTTTGAGTCGTACCTTCTGGAACATTAAGGGTTTCAATACCTTGTAAACCTAATTGCCCGCCAACACAATCAAGATTAACCTTGGCCTTATTACCAGTAATCGACCAACTAACCGTAATTGGCGTATTTGGTTTTACTTCTAAAGTACCACTGTCAGAATCATTAATTTTAAAATAGTTTAAAACAATTGGGGTTTTGACTACGATTTGCTCTGGGAGGGTAAATTGCTCTGGTTCTCGATCTTTTCGTCCATCAGCATCGTATTGTAATTCAATACCAATAGTGTATTCTCCCTCAGAAAGCTGAGCTATATTTATGCTACATAAATAGCGATCGCTAATACTTTTAGTACAAACTTTGTCGACATTTTTGCGGGTTATACTTGGTTCTGCTTGACGTTCATTATTAATTAGCAAAAATATTTTATCTTCACCCATCAAATTGTTAATCTTGGAAGCTTCAAAAGACAATGAAATTTGTTCTGTCGGCTGATATTCTGTAGCTGAAACTTTCAAGGGTTCAAATATTTTTAAAGTAGGCTTAGGCAAAATACTAACTTTAGTTTCTTGGTTTATAGGATCTTCCTGCTTAGTAGTAGCCTGTAGATTAAAAGTATATTCTTTAACTTCTTTAGCGTGAGGAAAAATAACATTAGAGCAACTGACTACTTTTTTATCAATCTGACAATTATCGGGTAGCTTTTTTGAAGTTATGGAAACACAGTTTTTAGAGGATGATTCTCGATCCAGTAAGTAACATTGCGTATTAATATTCTCAATTCCCAAAGCTTTATCAAAAAGTTTGACGGTAGAGACATCTTGGTAGTTTTCTATGTTCCATTCTAAAGCAATAGTTTTACCGTAGGCATATGCAACTTTTTCTGGTTTGAGGGTAATTTTTGGTTCAGATTGAACAGGAAACAATAATTGCCATATACCCCAAACACTAACGCTAAGTACACCTGCAATTAATAGTAATAATAATATTAATTGCCATAAAGGACGAGATCGCCAAAGTAAATTGCTTTTAAGGGGAATATTTTTAGGTAAAGGATAGTTATTCTTATCTATTAGATCGACTTGAAAATTAAATTCTTTGGTAGTTAAAAAAGATTTTTTCTGTTTGGAGTTGGGCTGAATCTCTAGTTTATTTTCTACGGTTTTATCAGGAGGAATTGCTATAGAAGATTTAGCTAAAAAGTATTCGCAATATTCATTCTCATCGCTACTTTGTACCTTAAATTCTAGTTTACGGAAGGTATTTCCCCCGTTAGTTAACAGAATATTATATTGACCTTTTTTGCGATCAACCCGATTGAGGATGTTGTTTAATTCTACTGACAAAAGATATTCTGCTCGAATATTTAAATAAGCTATTTTTTTAAGAAATAGATCGGGAGAATTAAGGGAATGTAGCTCGATCTCTGGCTTATAGTTACCAGCAACAGTACCAGGAGGAGGTGTAATCTGAAGGTTAATTTTTCCTTTTTCCTGGGGATTTAAATTTAAGGCATTATCTCCATCAATAAGTCCTATTTTTCTAATAGCTTCAGGATACTGAATCGTGTACCAAGCGGGTTCTAAATCAGTACTAATCCGAAAGTTATCCGTCTTATTAGAACGGTTGTGAACATCAATTTCTAAATTTAAAGCTTCTTTAGAAGATAAAGTAATTGGTTGAGTAGAACTACTAGCAGGAGAGATCGCAAAACTCGGCTCAATCTTACTTACTTGAGGAGTGACAATCGTTGGTAATATAGTTAACTGCCTAACCTTGGGTTGAAAAGAATAAAAAGAGGTAGAACGAAGAAATTCAATGCTTAAATAGTAATTATAAGTACCCGCAGCAGCTTCAAGAGGAATGTCCCAGATAAATTCAACTTCCTGCGATTTTTGGTAGCCAACTGTAATATTATGCTGACGCTTTTTGCACCACAATTTTAGTTCTGCTTTTAAGTCTAATGAAACTCCTAATCTAATTCCTAACTCATGCTGTTTATTAATAATATTGACTCTAGTTATTTCATTACTATGAGGGGTAATTTGTTCACCACCAGGAGGAAAAATGCTTATTTCAAGCCCATTTTCTATAAAGCTCATCTTAAATTAAATTATCAATCATTAAACATCAACACTAACAAACTAAAAACTTTATTCGCAAATCTAAAAAATATCCAATCTTACCTGTTTATCTTCACTACCGCTCAAAACCAAAAATCTGTTGCGAGAAGTATTTTTTTGATGGATCAAATCAATACTTCTTATTTTTTGGGGATATTGAGCAATTTCTGCGACTGATTCTAAATTTATCGCCTCAAAATTTTCAGCAAATGACCAAAGTTTTATTTTTCCTTCATCATCTGCCGTTACTAAATAATATTTTTCTTGGTATTTAGTAAGAGCGATCGCATTAATGCCACTGCCTTTTTTGTCTTCATTACTATAGAGAAGTTTACAGCTTACTCCCTTACATTGATTAAAATCCCAAATTTTAATCAAACCTCGATTGTCTGTGGTAATTAAAATATTATTTTCAGTAAATTTAAGTCCCGTAATTTGATCGGCATCTCCATTCAATAGTGGATGGAGTTTGAGCTCTTGATCTTTACTTCGATCATTGAGTTCGACGCGAAAAATTTTATTATATTGTCCACCAGCTACGATACTTTTATAGTCGGGAGTTAAAGTTAAAACATGAATTGCATATTCGCGATCAATTAATTCTTGCTTGCTATTATTGCCAGCATTCCATTCTAATAATTTTGTCCCCCGCCCCCAAAAAACTGTTTTAAAATTCAGGTCAAAAGTAACATCTAAAATCCGATTAAAATTACTATCCCCTATCTCTCCATCTTTTCCATCAATAATAATTGTTTCTGATTGACTTTGAAAATCTAACTTGCTGCCTTTACCGCTATCGAATCCCAAAAAAGCAAATTTTCCCGATAAATCATTATCAGTATTGTCAGTACGCAACTTGACTACATTTACCCCATCCAAGCTATCTTTAGTTTTGCTGAGCAACAAAACACCTTGATTTTGTAAGCAAAATTTTTGCCACTTAAACCACTGGCAGATAATATTATCTGGAGTTGCTTTCCACTGGCGTACAGTACCATCAGTTGAAGCACTTAAAATAGGATTAATATTGCTACTAAAAGTTACGGAATTTACTCTAGCACTATGACCTGCTGATAATAAGGATAATAACCATAGTATAAAGGCTGTAGCGATCGCAGCAAGTCCTAATTGTAACCAGGGTGGCAATATAGGCCGCACAAATAACTCTACATTTTGACTACTTGGATTAGTAGTATTCAAACGTAAGTCACTCAAAAAGGGAGTAATTTTTAACGGATATTTACGCTTCAAACCCCACCAAGGGGGTTTTTTACGAACCTCTAACCTAAGATACTCGGTTTCTCCTGCCTTAGCGGTTCCTGAAGGAGGAATTACTCGACCAGCACACTGTCGATTTTCAACCGTAATAGCAATTTGGTTTTGATCGACATTACTGGCATTTTTTAATTTTAGTTCATAGGTTGCTGGTTTAATTTCCAACGATCGCATTCTGAAAACCTGACGAGGTAGAAAATTGTATTCGGGAGTAACCGAGAAAAAAACCGTGCCGATGGGTAAAATTTCAATTGTTCCTTTGGTTAGCTCCCATTTTCGACCATTAACGCTAGCTTGAATTGTAAAAGGATAAATCCCGCAAGGGGTATGTTTAACAATAGGTGGCTGACAGGTAAAGTTGATTTCCCCTTCCTTTCCCGCACCAATTAATAACCGTCTTTGAGTACCTCTTTCCAACCAACGAGAGTCTAAACCCGCTAATTTTAGAATTGTATCCACTTGATAATGATTGGGATTGCTAACGCGCACAGGAATATCTAAGACTTCACGGGGATAAATAGCAAAAGACTTAACGGGAAGATGAACGTTTAACCGTTCTTTTTCTGGAGAAACAAGCAACTTTAAACTATGAAAGTTAACATCAGGTAACTCGGGAGAAGCAACTTTAATTTCTACATTAATTAAATCCATTCCAGGAACAGGTGCTGCGAGAATGGTAATGTCAAACCTAGTTTTATCTCCTGGTGGAATTAAAGTAGAATTAATCGGATCTAGACTATACCAACTATTTTTAATATTGGGATCGGCGCCAGCCGCTGTCAGACCAATTTTAAAAGCAGCATAATTATTACTTAAATTCTTAACTATTATCTCAAAGAAAACAGGAGAATTATTAAAGCGTATAACTGTAGCGGAGATGGTACTACTAATCTTAGACACGGTAATTAGGTTAATCTCTTAAACAATAGATTTTTCGTTGCTAGTTTAAGCAATAGAGTATAAAATAGTACTGTTGTTCGTTTCTAGCTATTAGCTTTATAGTAATTTTTTTCGTAGATAACAAACTTAAATGCCGAGCGACGTTATCTATATCAACCTGAATAGATATCTAAATAATAACAATTAAAGTTGGCGATCCAATCTAAATAAAATATGTAAACTTTAATTGTTTTGACCTAACGCTCTACGCTTTACCATAAAAATATTAGGTGAATTAAGGGAAAATCAACATGAAATGCTGTCGCCCCAATCCTCCCTGTTCTAACTTTTGTCGACTCGATGGACATTTAGTTAAAGGACAAGGACTTATCGTTAATCCTGACAACGGTAGAGAATATGAAGTATTAGATACCCTAGCTATTGGAGGTATGAGTACCTCTTATCTAGTCTATAGTTATTATCATCAAAAACTAGCAGTTCTTAAAGAAATTAGTACCGAACTGGCCCAAAAAGCGAAAGCTCAGGCGATGTTTCAAAGAGAAGCAAAATTTCTGAGTTCTCTGCAACATTCTGGTATTCCCCAGCACTATGATTTTTTCTATATTAGCAAACGTTATTCTCTACTAATGGAATTAATTCCAGGTCAAAACTTAGATAAAATTAAAACCTATACTACTATAGAAGTAATCGATTGGGCAATCGAATTATGTGATATCCTGGGATATCTTCAGAGTTTTCAACCTCCTGTCATTCATAGAGATATCAAACCGGCTAATCTAATTCTGCGCTATCATCCCCGACAAATTGTTTTAATTGATTTTGGTGCAGTTAAAGAAGCCACTACTGTTCCTGGGACTCGTATCGCTACTCCTGGTTTTGGTGCACCAGAACAAAATACAGGAAACCCTTGTATACAATCAGATTTTTATGCCCTTGGTACAACTATAATTTGCCTTGTCACTAGACGACTTCCTACTAGCTTCTATGATTTTAATCAAAAAAGATTTACTGGCTTAAAAGAAATTGGAATACCTTCCGCATTAACACAAGCTATTGCTAACTTGACTGAGTTTAATCCTAAAAATAGACCCCAAAATGCGATCACAGTTAAAGAATTATTGCAACAAGCTAAAGTTAGTTTGATGAAACAATATTCTTAGTTTTACCCTTGTACTGTAAGTAGATGACTATGATGAAACCTCAAGAATTAATCCAACGCTACAATTCAGGAGAAAGAAATTTTAGTGGAATTAATTTAGATTTTACTGACTTAAATCAAATTAACCTAGAAGGAGCTAATTTGACCAATTCTAGTTTCCGAGAAGCTAATTTACAAAAAGCTAATTTACAAAAAGCCAATTTAACCAAAGCTAATTTAGAAGATGCTGACTTAAAAGGTGCTAATTTAAAAGAAACTATACTCCAAGAAGCTAGTTTAAGTGGTGCTAGTTTAATCGAGGCTAATTTACAAAAAGCTATTTTAACTAATAGTAATTTAGAAGATATTGATTTAACTAAAGCTGATTTAACTAAAGCTAATTTGATTGGATCTAATTTAAATCACACTATTTTACAAGATGCTATTACCCATGATACCCAATTTGAAGCAGCCGTCGAAGAGAAACAACCACTGGAAAACCCTGTAGAACAACAATCCAACGAGTCAGAAAAAATAGTAGAACCATCTCTCGATAAGTCAACAGCCAAAACAAACACGGAAGAAGATAAATTAGAAAAAGAGCGAGAAGAATTAGCAAAATTAAAGCAAAAACCTAACGAGTCAGGAAAAATAGCAAACCCAACTACCCATAAGTCAAAAGCTAAAAGACGTGAAAAAGAAATTACATCAGAAAAACTGGTAGAAAATGAGCCTAATAAACCAGAAGAAAATATAGAGAATAAATCCGAAAATTTAGCAGAAAATCAAAAAGATAATTCAGAACAATCAGCAACAAAAGTTAAACAACAAATTAGGCAAAAAGAAGGGTAAATAACAGTTCTTTATAATTACCAAAAATCTGTAAACATCTTGTATAAAGCATCTAAACTAAATATAATAAGTTTTGTTTTAGATTTAGCGAAAATCTGATGAATATTTTTTGTCTATACGCACCCGATAATACGGGCGATCACACTATTGTTCATCCCACGTACTCAAAAATTCTATTTGATTTCGCATTTCTTGTGCTGAATTCTTGGCAATTATTCGTAAAATACGACAACCTAACCTACAAGATCGGATGCTCGTACGCTCGACAACCAACACATGAGCGGGATCGCACTATTGCTATCACTATCACTTTCTTTTTCTGTTGGTTAGGTGTGTTGTTAATATCACTGCGATCGCACTACGACTTAGCTAGTTAATCTCATTAAATATTTGACAATCAAGACAATCGCTACAGGATCGCGATGATTACTGAGTCAGTCGATCCCATTGTAACAATCTTGCTCGTTTCTGTTGGCGTAATTCTGCATCAATTTGAGCGATCTCATCCGAAAATTACTTATCCTATATGCAATTGATTGAATAAACTAAAAGCCAGTATTCTGTGGGGTATGTTAACAGTAGCGTAACGCAACATATTCATGTATCCCAAACACTTTTGGGTGTTTCGACAATCTCCTTAAATACCCGTTTTTCTGCCAAACTAATCTGTTGGTGTTGAGGCTGTTTTGGTTGTTGCGTTAACTAAGTAACACACCTTGCAAAATCGCGCTCGCACTAATGATTCCAATCCACTTTCTTTATAGTTGATGCTAATTCTGCTCCGTTAGCGTTTACAACCCTTAATCTAAACCACCAACTTCCATGATTTAGCTCACTTTGTTCTATACCATCATTGAAGCTAAATATGAGACCATTTGGGTCAACATGATGTTGGTCATCAAAATATTTTGCCTCTGGGCTATTTCGATCTCCAACGGAAAGACCATTGGGCGACAAATCTTCTATCCAATCGCTCGCGACACCTTCTTGTTGCCCAAGATGATTCCCACCTGGAACTACCGTGGCATCCCATTTAATTTCATAATGAACTCTTTGACTTGGGTCAGTAAGTTTCGCCTCTGCCGTGACGAGTGCATATGATTTTCCTGCCTCGTGATCCTTGCCTACTAGTTTCAACGAGACTCTAGGTGGTTGAGCCTCTTTGCTCAACATTCCCCCACACTGGATTATCTTGTTATTTTCCTTTTCTTGAACAACTTCGACCCTCTCTGGCAATCTGAAACGCTGCGCTATCTCTCCATTATGCGACATCTGACCCAACTTCATAGCTTTGGCACCAAGCGAATCAGCTTTTTTTTCTGATTGGGGATTGTTATTAATCTTATGTCCGTTCATATAAAAAGTATGCTCGCTATCCTTTTTCACCTCCTTATCCAAAACGTGTCCTGCCTCATGTTTTAAATGGCGTTTTTGCCCTGGAGCTATGTAAATATTGTTACCTTGTGCATAAGCATGGGCTTGAATTTGTACTGGTTTATCGGAATTGTAAAATACTCTTACATTATCCATCGAATGACCTGAATAGATTTCCATGCCTGTTTTGAGGGTGTCGGGCAAGCCAGTTCGATTGGGGCGCCGCTTCTGGTCTGCCCTCCTCTGTAACACTTCCGTAGAACTTATGGGTATATTGGCTATGTTATGACCAAACTGAGATGCCTTTTCCCTTCTTTGTACCCACGAATCTTTCATCTTAGCTTGCAACACACCCAATTGTTGCTGCTCTGCTGGTGCGAGAGTGCCACTTTCTGATTTAAGCTGGAGTTGGGACGTTTCGAGCTTATCTTGTCCAAAAGCTTCTTTCTCTGTTTGTTCTTGAGTTGAAAGTTTGGAGGCATTTTGTTGCCCCTCGACAGCCAAGAGGCGTAAAGATAACTGAGAGCTTTTTGGTTGAGTCGGAGAATTCCAGGATGGGCAATGGTGGTTTTGATACATAATGTTGTTCCTCTTAATCAATTAATACTTAAATAACTTTTAGCCAGAAAAATACTTAGTTGGGGAAAGCCTTAATTTAAAAGAATTTGCGCTCCTCTTTCTTGATTTAAGCAGATTTTAACTCACTTCAACAATCAATTTGGCAACGCATTAAATCCAGTCTTTAATCTCATTATCAGTTAAGGGTTTTTCTAACTTAGAATATTCGTTTTGTGCAGCCTGTAAAATATGTCTCATTTGGACTGACTGCTGACTACGAGCAGCTAAAAAAGCAGCATTTATAGCAATGTTCCTAATGTGTCCTCCAGCAACATTCAACTTAGCTAACTTGTTAAAATCTAAATTTTGTGTAGGAGTATCATCAGGAAAAATACACTGCCAAATTGCAGTACGCTGCTGTAAATTAGGAAAAGAAAATTGAATTGTAAAACGGATACGGCGTAAAAAAGCGCGATCAAGATCGTCTTTTAAATTAGAAGTCAAAATAGCCAATCCTTGATAAGATTCTATTCTTTGCAATAAATAGCTAACTTCCATATTAGCGTAACGATCATGACTATCTTTTACTGCCGATCTTTTACCAAATAAAGCATCAGCTTCATCAAATAACAAAATTGCGCCACAACCTTCTGCTGCATCAAAAGTTTTTCTAAGATTTTTCTCTGTTTCGCCGATATATTTACTAACAATAGTACTCAAGTCAATACGATAAACATCTAACTGTAGCTCATTCCCTAATACTTCGGCTGCTAAAGTTTTTCCCGTACCGCTTGCACCTGCGAATAAAGCACTGATACTCAATCCTCTTGGATTTTTCCGAGCAAATCCCCAATAATGGTAAACCTGCTCTCTATAGCGAACATGAGTAGCTAATTCTTGTAAAACATTCAATTCTGATTCGGGTAAAACTAAATCTTTCCAGGTAACATTTGATTCAATTCTTTGAGCTAATTGTTCCAAATTAGGGCGTGCTTGAGTACGGCATATTTGCCATAATTGCTCGTTAATATTGCTATTGTTTTCATTAGTCTCAAGACTTTTTAGTTGTAGACATACATTATTGATCGCGGGCAGATTAAGATTAAAATAAGAAACTAAAGTATCAATTTGTTTGTCAGATTCGGGAACAATACCATCCAAAAATTGCGACCACAACCATCTTTGTTCTTGAGTTGTAGGTTTCTCAACTTCAACAGCAATTACAGCTTCTTGCTTGCCACTATAACGCTCTTGACTAGAAAGAATTACAGGACAGTGTAAATTATCTAGTAATAGAGATATCAAATTATCTTTAGCACGATCGCAATCGAGCAAAATAGCATTTCTATTAAGTAGCCATTCCCGTTCTAATAAGCGTTTCAATACATAAATTTGACTGGTATCATTAGGTAAAACTGATGCTGAAATCAAATAAAGATTAAGCTGCAATTTTTGAGCGATTGTACTAGCGATCGCTTTTTTATTGGAAACATCTGAACCATAAAGATTAATAACAATATGGTTTTGCGATTTTAGACAAGTATGTATTAATCTATCTGCAATTTCTTGATGAGATAATACCAAAAACGATTGGTCAACAACTAACTCTAATAGCCCTCTTAATTTTTCATTTAAATGTCTCGAACCTAGTAAACAATGTAAAACTTGTTCTTCAATAACTATTTCTTTGGTAGTCAAGCTATTACTATTATTTTTAAGTTGAATTAATTGCCAATTACGCAAAGGAGCATCAGGAATTATGCTATCCCAATGGGGATTATCAAAAGTCGATAATGCCAAACTAAAAGTAGGATAATTAGTATGCTCGCTTCCTTGTGCTTGTCCACAAAGCAAACCCCAACCACGATCTAATTCCATCCCCGCACAGAGTAATAAAATATCGGTTTCAAAAGAAGACAATTGAAAGCGATCCTTAATAACTTCAAGAGCAAAACATGGCATTATTTGTTCTAATTCTTGAGCTTCTATATTAAAGCTTTGAGGTTTAATAGTTAGCGGTTCTTCATTACTAGTTTTCTCGTAAAGCTTTTTTTGAACTCTGGCAAGTTTTTGCATTAAGTAATTTTTATTTAATTCTTGCCAATTATTAGATGTCATGGCTAAATCCTTTAATTTGATCTATCGCTGCTAGTAGTGAGTAATGGATGTTATCAAAAAAGTATGTATTACTATAGATATGATAACCTGATTAAAATTGGCAAAATCTTCCGCCAAAAGTATAAAGTTAAGGACAGAACCAGCAAAAATTAGATATTAGTTGTAAGTTTTTTTTACTTCATAGAGTTATGATTGCTAAAGATAAACTCTATGAACTTAGTCATTTACCAGAATGAGAGCATCAATGAAAAGCAATTACCAAATAAATCTATAAAGACAAGACTAAACAATATTTTCTTTTAGAGCTATAACAATAGCTTGAGTGCGATTTTTGACGCTAAATTTATTAAAAATTGAGCCAAGATGAGCCTTAACAGTAGCGATGGTTACATACAATTTGTCAGCAATTTCTTCGTTAGATAAACCCTGTATCAAGTACTCTAAAACGTCTTTTTCTCGGTGGGTAAGATGATAATCTTTTGAGCGATCTCTCTCTATTATTCTTAGATCTTGATGTTCGCTTACATAATGATTAAAAGAGGTAAAAAAACCTGTCGCTGCTTCTGGGGGCAAATAGATTTTTTCATCAATTACAGTGTCGATAGCTTCTAAAAGCTGACTGACAACATTTGGTTTAAAAATATATCCCCTTGCACCCAAAGACATGGCTTTAAAAATCATTTCTTCTTCTTCATGAGCTGAGAGAATCAAGGTTTTGCTTTGATAATTCTTATTACTTAGATATTTAATAATTTCTAGTCCACTTTCATTGCCTAATTCTAGATCAAGAAGCAAAATCTGTGGCTGGTATTTATCTAAAAGTAATTTTGCTCTAGCTACAGTATCAGCATCTCCGACGAGGTTAAATTTGAATAAACTATTCTGATTGTATAATTGGACGAGAGTTTTAAGGTTATTGAGAAAGCGATGATTGTCATCGACAATTAATAAAGAACTGTGATTTTTTTTGGGCATTATTATAAACTTAATTTGCAATCTGAAAATGCTAATTCAACTATTTTTTGGCAACACTAAAGAAATTTTTGCTCCTCCTTGAGGAACATTTTCAGCCCAGATATTACCCTTTAAGTCTAAAACCATTTGTTTGACAATCGCCAATCCTAATCCTTCTCCTTCTTTTCTACGAGAATAAGATGGGAGGAACATATTTCGTAAATCTTCTGAGGATAAACCAGTACCGCGATCACAAATACTAATTAAAGTTTCTTCTTGAAAAGATTTCCAATAGCAATCTATAGTTCCACCCGTGGGAGAAAAATGAATGGCGTTACTCAAAAGATTATCAAAAATTTGCTTTAACTTCAAATTATCGATAGCTAAAAAGGTAGTTCGTTGAGGATAATTAACTTTTAGATTTTTCTGCTGAACTAAATTTTTAAATTCATCAATGCTTGTTTGAAAAACTTGCCCCACGTCTTGATGCATTACTTCAGGTTCATTTTGGCTATTAGCTAATTCTTGTATTCGTAAAATTTTTCTAATATCTGAATTAAGATCGATAACCTTATTTTGAATTTCTTCGGCTTGGGTTTGGCAAAAATTTGTGGTAGAACTCAGCCTAATAGTTTCAGCCATAATGCTCACTTCTGCTAGATGATTTCTTAAATGATGCCCCATCTGATGTATCAAAGTAGTCAAGCGTTGTAATTCTAGTTCTTTTTGCCGATCTAGTTCAAAATAATGTTCTAATGCTTGCTTGCAGGTGCGGACAACTTGTTTTTGCTTTAAAGACAAATTATGATCGCGATCGCTAAATAAGATTAAATATTTAGAGTTGGTATCAGTTTTAAGAATTAGATAGACATATCCTGCATAGTCAGAATGATATATTTCTAGTTCTAAATTACAGGCATCGGGTTCTAAGTTGCTGAGTAAACTATAGTCTATTCGAGATTGTAAACAAAGACTTGATAAACAAATAGCATCGATAATGTTGATTGACTGAGCTTTTGAGGTAACTAAAACACAACCCCAAACGGGCGTTTGCCGTTCGATTTCTTTCCAAAAGATTTCTATAAAGTCATTCAAGTAACGACCATTACGTCCCTGATTGATATTTGCATATAAATTACACTTTTCCAAAGATAACATTAGTAAATTCCTCTATTTACATTTAAATCTATGAATCAGACTTTAAATTGAGTTTTCCTATAATTTATCGGCAAAGATACTCGTCAAGAGCAGAATGAGATTAATGTTAATCAACTCTCAGTCTTTTGAATTAAGAAGTATTAAATATTAAAACTTTCTTTCAAATTTTATGATATAATGACCTTCGTGCTACTTCAACAAGTGTACCTACAGCATTATTGCTTTTTTGTATATAAGGTTACATTAGACTCAACCCAAAAAATAAATGTAAACCTACTATACATTACTGTTAACTGTTATTAGGAAGCCTCAAGCTTGAGTAGTAACCAAGTCAAGTATAAAATACAGTTGAATCTATTTTCAGCTTAATAATTTTGTAAAACTTTGAAAAATTTATACAGATAACAATCGATCTCGATCACGTCGATTGTATTTTCGTCTAACAATAAAGTCAGAGATTACTCTTAAAGAAAAAACGATTTTTTGAATTCTTCCACTCTTCAACTTGGTAATGATCGCTTTTACTAGCGAAGCATATCTCCCATTTTTTAAGGAAGAACTAGACAACATTTTTAATATATGAAACTCAAGAATTTCATTACGCCACTACAAAGACAATTGAGCAAAGCCCGCTCTTGGCTGAGATATAATCCTTCTAGTGAGTCTGGACGAAGGAACATTGTCAATACTTCGATCTCTCGAGGTTGGAATAAATTAAGAAATCTACAAATTCCTCAACAGAATTCATCTTCTATTTCCCATTCGGTTAATGTATTAGAAAAGTCTGCCGATTATAGTTTTGCTCCACTCCCTAATCACTATCCCCAGTATCACAAATGCGATCGCAATAACCCTCTAGGATGCGATCGCCCCCTAGAAACATTAAAAGTAGCACCTACAGCCAAGTTTTGTAACAAATGTGGTTTTCTAGCCCCTTTAATCGCCAACCAAGAAATAAGGGGCAGAAGAGGTATTTATAAGGTTGAGAGCTTTTTATCGAGACAAGGTAACGGACGCATCTATGATGCAGTACAACAAAATAACGGTCGTTCGGTAATCATTAAAGAATACCTGCTCCCACGCCGCTGTTTTGAAGAAGCGCAAACTCGACTACAAAAAAAAGATATCTTTACCAAAGTAACCAACTTTCAAGTCGCCCAAACTCTTCCTTCTGACTTTCGTTTGATTGTTCCTAGCGAAGGAATTGCAGATCGCGATCGCGATCGTTGTTATCTTATTTTACCTAGTAGTTTAGCTGCCTTGCCCAATCTCAAAACCTACTTGGCACAGCAAGGAAGAATGGAGACAGAACAAGTTATTAAATTATTAGACCAAGTATTACAAAGTTTAGAGTTTTTACACTCACACAAATGGCAATTTATTTCAGGAACAATTCAACAGGGACTCGTTCACGGTAATCTTAATTTAGATACCCTGTCGATCAATAAAACCGAAGTAGAATTTTTAGTTTATTTGCGGGATCTATTTATTTGGGAGCAGCTATTTCAACCTAACAATGTATCAGTAGCCAACAAAAGAGTTGCTGATGATTTGATAGCATTGGGCAATATCGGTTTGTATCTTTTAGCTACCCCAAAAATTGCTGCTCAAAACGGTTATCCTCTCAATCCACAAGATATTAGCGGTTGGGGAGTTGCACCACCTTTACAAGGTTTTTTACAAAGACTTTTGGGTTTAAATTCTCCTTTTGAGGATGCTGCTAGTGCTAGAAGAGAATTGCGTCAGCTAATATCAAATCTCGCGGAGTTAGAAGCCATACCACAAAATGATTCAGAACCATTATCTACAGCAAAACCGACTTTCAACTGGCTTTTTTGGGCGGTGTTTTCGGCAATCATGCTTTTATTAGGAGGGGGGATTTGGTGGTGGAAACGAAATCTCAATTCCGAACAGCCTTTGGCATTTTCAGGAGAATGCTGTATTGAAAATATTAGAAACGTTCCGTCTGGCAAGTTAACCTATGGAATAGTAGCATCATCAAAATTACAGTCTATTTTTGAGATTGAAGACACTTATAAAAATGCTTATGGTCTTACTTCTGACGTTAATAACTTTACCGACGTTATTAGGAAAAAACAAAACATCCAGCTCAAACAAAACGTATTTAGCGATCGCCAAAAATTAATTAAAGAGATTTCTCCCCGTCAGATAAATTTTGCTTTGGTCAATTCTACCAATCGCGACGAGGGAAATAAAATAAACCGTAGTGATGGAGAACAACTTATTAGTAATACAATTGCCTACGATGGACTATCAGTTTTTGTTCCCTTTGTCGACTGTAATGGGCAATGTCAACAACTAGGAAAGTATTTAGAGCAAAAAATTACTATCGAGCAATTAAGAAATATTTATACTGCCAAAGTTAGTAACTGGCAAGAAATATACCCTAATATACCCGATAATATTCCGATTCGGGCATTTGCTCCTAAAGATAGTTTTACCTTAAAATTATTCGAACAGTTGCTATTTACCAAAAATGAAGACGTTGAAGCTTTTAGAACGGCTATGGTATCGGGGAGAATTAAGCAACGAGCGAGTTATCCGATGCTTCAAGAAATTAGAAATTTATGGCAACAAGACAAAATAGGAGGCATTGGTTTCGATCTTCAGAGCTTAATTTATAAACAATGTAATGTTTATCCTCTGGCTGTGGTTAAAGATAACTCAGACTTTTTTCCCATGTTAATTAAGCAAGACAAAACGGAAGTAAATTTATTTAAAGACTTAAGTTGTAAAGATAAACAAGACTATCAACTCAATCAAAGCGTATTTCGCGATCGCCAATATCCTTTGACCTTTTCATTGAATTTACTTTATCTTAACGACGATCGATACCAAAACTTAGAATCAGGACAGAAAATCACAGAAATCTTGCAAACCAGAGAATTTCAATGCCATTTATCTCACAAAAACCTTATTCCTTTAAAATTAAGTGAGAAGGACTGTAAAAGATAAAATATAAATACTTATATTAGCTTTTATACTTGAGAACTAAAAATGGCGATCGTAAAATGCATGAATCCTGAATGTGACTATTTTGAACGAGCAGTTCCAGAAGGAGATTGTTGTCCCTACTGTGGCGAATTGTTAAACCCAAGCACGCCAAGTTCGCAGCCTCTTCAATACTACAGTCCACCTGAACCACCACAATTTGACGAGCCATTAACACCTCCTCAAGCACCTATTCGTACCGTTGTCGAACCGATTAATATTGGTCTTAAGTTAGTTCACTCAAACTCTGGTCAAACTTTCACCATCGACCGTTATCGTGCTATCGATAAAATCTATTTGGGTCGTCAAGACGGTATCAAGAGCGATCGCCAAGTCGTAGATATTGGCGAAATTCCTTTTGGGGAAAGAATTTCTCGTCATCATGCCTACATAATCTGGAACAATAATCTCAACAGCTTTACAATTGGCGACGATAACAGCACCAACGGCACAATTCTCAATGGTCAATCCTTAATACCTCAACGACCTTATACTCTACATACAGGCGATCGTTTAGAATTTGGCAGAGAACAAAAGGTAGTTTTTACTGTAGAAATTAATTAGTCGTTATTTGTTAATGGTTTAGCGATCAATGTTATAGACCAAAGTCTAATGACAAAGTGAGATGATTTTTTTAAGCTAAATGTATAAAAGTCATCTTCATTCAAGAAATTCAGATGATCGCTGCTGTTACCCAGACTCTAACAGAGATACTGATGGAAAATTCTTCTTTGATTAAGAATATTGAGATCGATCTCAATCATCCTCAAACAAGGCAAGATATTAAACCAGCATTAAGTCTTTACCTATATGAACTTACTAAAAGCAATTATGATTGTCGAGACGATAGTTACTGCCCATTAGATAATGAGCATTACGTTGTTGGCTGGTACGACCTGTCTTTTGTGATTATTCCTTGGGATTGGACGGTATTAGGACAATGGCAACTGTTATCAGAAGTTTTGAAATCATTGATTCCCTATCAATCAATTGTTCAAGATAAATTAGCTCCAGAATTAAGAGGATTTGGAGACTTACCATTACAAATTGCTACCTCAATACCAAATACTGCTAGGTGGCGAAAAGTCCAGGGTAGCTTCTTTCATCCTGCTTTATACATCACTATCAAAACTCCTTTTGCAATAAATACACTTTAATCTAAGTCTATATAATTGCAATTAATAATTTTGTTCAGATATCTAAGGATCGATTATTATGCCCAGATTAGATTACAAAGCTCCTGGTGTCTATGTTGAGGAAATAAACCAAGGTAGCCGTCCTATAGAAGGGGTTTCTACTAACGTAGCTGGCTTTGTCGGATTTACTGAAGATATCCGCAATGGTGCAGAACTCTTCAAACCCATGTTAGTTACAAATTGGAGTCAGTACTTAAGTTATTTTGGTCGTTCTAATTCTGATGGTTTTACTGAATTTAACGCCTACTTACCCTTTGCCGTTAACGGCTTTTTCCTTAACGGAGGAGGACGCTGCTGGATTTGTAGTGTTGGGACTCATCTACCAGGGGAACAACCAACTCCAGAACAAGCAGGCTTAGAAATTTCTACCCGTGGGAGAAATCGACCCTCTCTGCGTTTTAGCTTTAAAAGCCTTAGAGAAAATTTACCCGCATTAACTCCGTTAACTATTGAAATTCAAGATAGTACTCCCAAAGCTTTGCCTACTGATACAGAGGGACAACCTCCTGAGAATACAGAAGAGTTTTTCAGTATCTCTGTTAAAGAAGGCGATCGCCTTATCGAAAGATTCGATAATTTAACCATGAACCCAGAGGTCAATTCCCAAGTAGGAGACTATGTAGTTACTCAGATAGAACAATCTCAAGTACTTCAGGTAGCAGATATTTCTCAAGTAGGAAGACCATTAGCCCGTAAACCAGCAGCTGGTACGTTTCAGCTTAACTTACCCCAAGCAGTGTCTCGCCCCGAAAATTTAACCCGGGATATGAGAGGAAGTCAGGATGACAGAACAGGGGTACAGGGAATGTTTGAGATTGATGAAATCAACATCCTTGCTTGTCCCGATTTGATGAGAATTTATCAAGAGGGATTAATGAGCCTCGAGCAGGTTCATGACATTATGGGGCTACAAATCGGTTTGTGTGAAGGCTCTATGAATGGAAGTGTGCCGAATCCTCCCAATAGGATGGTAGTGTTAGATACTCCCCCAGATAAAGTTAAACCTCAAGAAGTAGCTCAGTGGCTAGAAGATTCTAAATTGCGATCTATGTTTGCAGCCCTCTACTATCCTTGGATTCGAGTTACTAACCCCAAAGATGGCAAAACTATTAGCGTACCTCCTTGCGGTCACATCATGGGGGTATGGTCTCGTAACGATGAAACTAGAGGAGTCTACAAAGCTCCTGCCAACGAAGTTCCTCGCGGTGTTATAGATTTAGCTTACGATACCAACTTCCGCGAACAAGAACTATTAAACCCCATTGGGATCAACTGTATTCGCAAGTTTCCCAATCGAGGTATTCGGATTTGGGGTGCTAGAACTTTAGTCGAACCAGATATGACAGAATGGCGTTATATCAATGTACGTCGTCTAATTAGCTATATCGAAAAGTCTATCGAATTAGGTACACAATGGGTAGTTTTTGAACCCAATGATGAAGACCTATGGGCAAGAGTTTCTAGGGTTGTAAATAACTTTCTCGAACGACTGTGGCGCGAAGGGGCATTATTTGGCTCATCTCCGGAAGAAGCTTTTTATGTCAAGTGTGATGGCGAACTTAACACCCCGGAAACAATGATGTTGGGACGTTTATATGTGGAAATCGGAGTCTGTCCTGTCCGTCCTGTTGAGTTTGTAATCTTCCGTATCTCTCAATGGAATAGTAGCGACGGCGCGTAACTGAAATAATCATTAATGACCAAGGACACAATTATTAACGATCAGGAGAACAGAAAATGACAAATGGAATAACAGAAGAAGTTTTAGTTAACTGTCGATTTTATTTTGAAGCTGATGGTATTACTGACAAGATGATCTTAGAAGTTAGTGGCTTAACTAGCGAAACTCCAGCAGCAGGAGGAGATTCAGTTATGGGTTCGGGAAAACAAGCAGTTGTTGTTCGGCAAGCTGCGCCAACGGTAGTTAAATTCGAGCCTGTTACCGTCAAAATTGTCGCTACTAGCAATAAAGACCTTTATGATTGGTACGAAGACTGTAATAAAAACTCAGGAGGAAAATCTGAATGGGATCAAAATCGCAAAACCGCATCTATTGTAGTTTACGACCAGTCTGCCACAGAACAAGCCCGTTGGGATATTGACAACTGCTATCCTACCAAATATGAAGGTCCTCAGCTAGAAGCAAATTCTAATGATGTGGCGAATGAGACTATCACCATAACTCACGAAGGTATCAAGCGAGTTAAATAACCCAAAAGAATTAAGTTTATCCCCTTAACTTATTCTTTTGCCCTCTTTCTTCTTTTTGCATCATGCCTCACCCAGAAATTTTAACCGCTTCCCGTTTTTATTTGGAACTAAGCCTTGATGGTAGCAACTCCTCAGTAGATGGCATTTTTATGGATTGTAAGGGGTTTAAATGTAGTCAAGAAGTAATAGAAGTCTGTGAAGTTACCCCTAATCAATGGGGGAAAGCCAAGGAAGGAATGGTGAGGCGAACCAAGTTACCTGGCAATGTCAAAACTGATAATATTATCTTGCGACGGGGTCTAATGTCTTCGTCAGTTTTGTGGAAATGGTTTGAAGAAATTCAAAAAGGAAATTGGGCAAAACAAAGAAGAGATGGTTCTCTCAAAGTTTATAACCAAAAAAGCGAATTTAAAGCTCACTTTCAATTTTTTAATGCTTGGGCTACTAGCTATAGTCTTTCCGAACTTAGTGCTAGTAGTAACGATTATGAAATCGAAGAATTAGAGATAGCCTGCGAAGTTTTTAAAAGAGTTCCAACTTAATAGTTAAATCTGATCATGTTACAGACAGAATTTGAATTTAGTCTGCCAAAAGGATACTTAGATGAAGAAGGAAATATTCATCGTCAGGGAATTATGCGTTTATCTCGTGCTAGAGATGAAATTTCCCCTTTAAAAGACCTTAGAGTTAAGAGTAATCCTGGTTACGCCACGATAATTATCTTGGCGAGAGTAATTGTCAGATTAGGGGCTTTAGAAATAATTAATTCTTCAATTATCGAAGATTTTTTTGCTGAGGATCTTAATTATTTACAACAGTTTTATCGTCATATTAATGGATTATCAATTATCGAAGATAGTCATAGCAATAATAGTCAAGAAAAAACTCTCATTAATTATTAACTAATGACAGAATTTAATTTTACTTTACCCCATGGCTTAGTAGGAGATCATAATACAATTTATCGTGAGGGAACGATGCGTTTAGCTACAGCCAGAGATGAAATTATCGTCCAAAATGACCCCAAAGTCAAAGAAAATCATGCTTACCAAATGCTAATTTATCTCAGTTTAGTAATTACTCGTCTGGGAGATTTATCCAAGATAAAGCCACAACTTTTAGAAAATTTGTCGGTTTTGGATTTAGCCTATCTTAGAGAATTTTATAATCGTATCAATCAACATCAACAAGCTCATATTTCTCTAGAGTGTCCCTATTGTCAACAGCAACTAGAAGTAGAATTGGCACTGGCGGGGGAGTAATTAGCTACCCTTCTACACAGCTTTATGAAGAGGTAGCGTATGTAGCATATCATTTTCATTGGCAACGAGAAGATATCTTTAATCTAGAGCATTGCGAACGGCAAAAATGGGTTAAAGAAATTAAAAAGCTCGAACAATAATCAGCAAGATAAGTGAATTTAAATATTGCTTAACTTAACTTTAAAACATTAATTGCAAGTGTAGTAATGATTAATAAAAGTTTGGTAAAAAAGTTTGAAAACTATTCAATTATTACAAAAAGTAATATTAAAAATATTGACGCAGATAGTTGATTTTCAACGAGAGTTTCGTCAGCATTTAAAAAATCGATATTTAAACGAATCTAGGAGCGAGAAAATGTCCATTATTTGTAATAGTTGCGGTCATGATAACCAAGATGATGCCGTTTTTTGTGATGAATGTGGGGAAGAACTAACAACTAATACCCTATCCACTGAGGAAAAAGCCATGATATCAGAAGAATCTAGTGCCGAAGCTACTAGTGACGAAGCAGAATTCGATCATGATTCGTCCGCCGAAGCTACTAGTGACGAAGCAGAATTCGATCATGATTCGTCCGCCGAAGCTACTAATGACGAAGCAGAATTCGATCATGATTCGTCCGCCGAAGCTACTAGTGACGAAGCAGAATTTGATGAAAAAGAAGAAGAGCCACCATCTTCTCTTCCTATAAATGCTGCTACTACTCTAGAACTAGATGAACCACCAATACAAGAGATGGTTTCTCCTGCTACTACCCTAGAAATCCCAGAATTACCGCAACCCATATTAATTAATCAGGAAACAGAAGAAAAAATTATCTTACCATCAGAAGAAAAAATAGCTTATATCGGCAGATTAAATGATGAATTTACTGTACAAGTCGATTTGTCAAATATCGAGCGTGCAGACTTGATTTCTCGCGTTCACGCTGCTATTCACTGTGAAAACGAAGTTTACTATTTGGAAGATGCTGGAAGCACAAATGGAACATGGTTGAATGAAAAACAAATCCAACCAGGAACTCGCTTTCGCCAAGAATTAAATTCAGGAGATACCATTGCTTTTGGGCGTAATCAAACTATCAAATTTACTTTTGATTTGGAAGATTAAAAAACTCAATAGCTAAAAGGAGGGGCTATGGTCGTTTTAGCCTGACCTTATTTCTTTGCTTGATTCCTTAAATCCTATTGTTAAACCTTCGATTGGATATAGCGAGCGTCCGACAAAAGATTTTGAGGCAACCTCGCTATCCTTAAATCGGTCAAAAATGCCTTAATTATGAGCAATTATTTAGCTATTGCTACAGTAACAGCAACACTACAAAGAATTTTGCAAGATACGGTTCAAATAGATGTAGAGGGAGCGCGAGTCACTACTGTTCGTCCTGATGATATAGGGCGAGGAATTCCCGAAACTGGAGTAAATATTTTTCTCTATCGGGTCGCACCCCTAAATTGGTTTAATCAAGACTTACCAGGAAGACGCTCCACTGGAGAACTAATGAAACGTCCCCAAATTGCTTTGGAATTGAATTATGTTATTACTTGCTATGGTAACGAAGTAGAACTGGAGTCACAAAGGTTACTGGGGAGTGTGATACGTACTATGCACTCTCAGCCTACACTAGAATCTGAAGCTATCCGTAACACATTAGATGATTCTAGTTTCCGCTATTTGAGAGAATCGGATTTGGCAGAGCAAATAGATTCAGTTACATTTGCACCTTTGTGGTTATCTGCACAAGATATATACACGACTTGGTCGACATTTCAAGCTCCCTATAGCCTTGCCGTCGCTTATCAAGCTAATGCTGTATTAATTGAAAGTCAGAAAATACCCCGTCGGGCATTACCTGTAAGAAAACCAATAATTAGTGCTAGTCCTCAAAAACCAGTAATTAGCAAGGTTACTTCTCTCGATGCTCTGACTGGAGTATGGCAATCAACAGAAGAAAGATTAATATTAACTAATAGCATGATCGCTATTGAAGGTATAAGATTGCAGGGAGATAATAATTTAGTGCGAATCAGCGGAATTAATGCCATTCCCCAAGAAATTAGCGATCGCAAAATTGTCTTAGATTTAAGCACAATTTCTAACAGTGAACTGCACGCAGGGGTACAGGGAATTCAAGTCATTAAACGCAACGATCAAGAACGCAGAATCAACGAATCTAATGTATTTCCCTTAGTGGTACTGCCGACGCTCCAGAAGATCGTAATAGAAGCTATTAATCCTATAGGAAAAGAACAATACACTGTCAGAGTCAATATTTCTACTCAACCGACTATGGGCAAAAATCAACGTTTGAATCTTTTGCTCAATTCCACCACAGGAGAGCGATCGCAAGAATACAGCTTTAAAATTCCCCCTCTAGAAGCAGACAGCGATCGCATTATTACTGAAATATCTGCGATCGCTGCGGGCGAATATTTGGTTCGTTTGCAAGTTGATGGAGCTGAAAGTTTGTTAACTGTAGATACCGATAAAAATAGTTCTAATTACCAAAAATTCATTGCGCCTTTATTGGTTATCCGTGGTTAATTACCCTGTATAAAGATGAACAATATCAATTATCTGAAAAGAATTTTCTTAATTACTACTGCGATTATTTTATGTACTGCGACCTATACTTTTGCCCAACCAGAAGAAATAACCAATAAAACTGAAGAATCGATCTGGAATAATATTGATGTTAAAACTATTTCTGGTCACAGCAATAGTATTTATTCGGTAGCAATAAATTTCCAAGAAAATTTAATTGCTACTGGTAGTGACGATAAAACTATCAAGATTTGGGATTTTCCAACTGGAGTATTAGTTCGTACTATTACAGGACATTCTTCAGGGGTATTATCTGTTAGTTTTAGCCCTAATGGAGAACAATTAGTCAGCAGCGATAGAGACGGTATTATTAAAATTTCGCAGATTGATACTGGAGAAAATATTCGTACTATTAAAGTTAGTGAAAAACCAGTTAGAACCGTAGTATACAGTCCCGATGGCAAGACTATAGTTAACAGCAGTTGGGATAAAGGTATTAAAATATGGAACGCTGAAACTGGTGAATTAGTTAACACTTTAATCGGACATACAAAAGGTATTTATGCTGCTGCCATTAGTCCCGATAATAAAACAATAGCTAGCGTCTCTCAAGATAAAACTATTAAACTTTGGGACTTAAATACTGGAAAATTAATTAAGTCTATCGAGGGACATGATGATAATATTAGGACTGTTGCTTTTCATCCTAATAGCGAAATTATTGCCACTGGAAGTTCCGATAAAACAATAAAATTGTGGCAAGTAGAAACAGGAAAATTAATTAATACTTTATCTGGTCATTCCCAATATCTCAACTCAGTTGCTTTTAATTCTGATGGTACTACTTTAGTCAGTGCAGCAGAAGATAAAACAATCAAATTATGGAACTTAAGTGAGGGTAAAATAATTCGTACTTTGTCTGGAAGTAGTGCAGGAGTAAATTCTGTGATTTTTGCTGCTGGCAATCGCGATATTATTAGTGGTAGTGCTACTAATGATGATAAATTGAGAATCTGGCAGAGAAAAAACTAATCTAATCACTATTAAAGATTTGTATATTTATATTTCCAGAGTTTAATAGTAGTATCTTTTCCAGCACTGACTAATAAATTTTCTTGTGGAGTGGTAGCTAATGCTAAGACCCAGTTACTATGTTGTGAGAGGATAGTTATTAACTTAGCATTTTCAATACTCCATACTTTGATAGTATTATCGATTGAACCGCTAAACACCGTTCGAGAATCTCGACCGATGGCTACAGTGACAACACGATCTTGATGACCTTTAAAAGTTGTAATTAGCTTACCGCTTTTTAGTTCCCAAACTTTTACGGTTTTATCCCAACTACCACTAACTAAATATTTTCTATCAGGACTAATTGCGATCGCTCTAATCACATCTTGATGTCCTGCTAGGGATTTTAATAGGGTTTTATCTTTAGCATTCCAGACTTTAATTATTTTGTCTTTACCAGCACTAGCAAATACTTGACCGTCAGGACTAAATGCCAGACTATAAACCACGGTATCGTGAGAAAATATAATTTTATCTGTTTCGCCCGTTGTCAAATTCCAGATTCTAATGCTTTCATCTTCACCACTACTAATCAAAGTTTGACCGTTGGGACTTATAGCCAAAGACCAAATACTAGCTGAATGAGCCTTTAGTTGCTGTTCTACATTATTATTTTGTCGATGCCAAATTTTAATGTTGCCATCTCCATCTCCGGACACTATTTTGTCAGTTTGAGGAATAAAAGCTAGAGAACGAATTACACTTCCATGTTTTCCTAATACTTGGTCAAAATCTCTTTGGCGAGACAACGCGTTGTCGGGTTTCACCCCATTGAAGCTATTGTCGAAGGCGCGATCGATTAACTCGATAGTACCGCGATCGTTTCCACTGGCAATAAACTGCCCATCTGGAGAAATTGCTAAAGACCAGATTTCTGTTGATGGAGTAGTTTGAATGTCTTTAACTAGTTCAATCTTTAGTTTTGAATTAGGTTTGGTCGGTTTATTCGCTTCTGGTTTTGGCGGACTATCTGATGATTGTGTAAATAATTTTGTAAGCAGGAATGTTGACAATATTCCTAATACAAATAAACCTCCATATTGTAATATTTTTCTTCTCGATTTTAATTGCCGATCTGCGGGGATTACTACATTGTTGGAAGTAGCAGCATTTTTGAAAACATTATTTTTTATCGTTTCTACTTCTGTAGGTTTGGGTGTTGCTTGGGCTTCTACTTCTGTAGGTGTTGCTTGGGCTTCTACTTCTGTAGGTTTGGGTGTTGCTTGGGCTTCTACTTCTGTAGGTTTGGGTGTTGCTTGGGCTTCTACTTCTGTGGGTTTGGGTTCTGTTTTGAGATCGTCATTAATTCTCGTTTTTACTGATGAAAAGTTAGTCAAAGCTTTCTGCAATTCCCCTAGATCGGAAAACCTATCTTTAGGAGATTTTGCCAAACATTTTGCGATCGCATTTTTTAATTCATGTGGGATCTTGGCACATTCAGGTTGTTCGGCGATCGGTTTGGGGGGAACATGAAGATGACAAGCAATCCAGTCTGCTTGAGAAATGTTCATCGAATTATCATTCAGACCATAAGGATTTTTACCGCAGATAGCTTCATATAAAATGATTCCCAAGCTATAAATATCAGTTCGACAATCTATGTTTGACACGCCTCGACATTGTTCGGGAGAAGCATAGCGATACGTTCCAACAAAAGAACCTTCTTGAGTTAGTTGAGTGTTATTTTGAGCATCAGCATTGATATTTTTAGCAATACCAAAATCAATAATTTTAACCATTACCCCAAATGCGCCTCCCTCAACCAAAAAAATATTATCGGGTTTTAAA
>JBBSPC010000056.1:0-28410 GCA_038259125.1 Chroococcales cyanobacterium
GCCGTACCCTCAATCACCATCTACTAGAACGATTTATTCAACAGTTAGATCTTGAGCCAACTTTGATTAAATCCCATCCTAACTACCGAAGCCTTTCTAACTACGGTATTATTGCTTCTTAATTTTGTCCGAACCGTTGTGATAAATAAATGTAAAAAATAAAAAATCGCTCAAAACAGGCGATTTATACTATAGTTATATTGTCTAGTAAATCAATAAAAATTTAGCTGGTTGCTTTAAGCCAATCCTGTAAAACTCAGACAAACAAAAAACAGTGCCTATAAGTATCTGCTTAAGATTGACCGTCGAAATTTAGTTGTCTTAAGGAAAGTATCTTATTTATCTAAAGGCAGGTAATTCTGCTTCCTATTTCAGCTTTTGCTTAATAAACCCAACTAGCTGATTAAATTGTTTCTTCATCTGTTCAGATTCTTTTTCCAGTTTGGCAATTTTAATTTTTAAAAGTTCAATCTCGGAGGTTAAAGCAGATGTATCCGAAGTAGTAAAGCTGCTAGATGGTTGAGATAAACCTCCTGCGGTGCCTTGGGGCTGTTTCTTGGCTTTAAGCATAGCATCTCGAATCGCATCTACTAGCTGCTCGCGATCAAAAGGCTTTTCTACAAAAGAAAAGTACTCAAAAGGCTCAGTAATTTTGTCTGTAACTTCTTCCTTGCGACCAGACATCAACACTAAAGGAATCGAGCGAAACTTTTGTTGTTTCTGGATCTCTTGATACACTTCCCAGCCACTCATTTTTGGCAGTAAAAAATCCAGCATAATCAAATTGGGATTTTCTGTTCTAATTAGATTGAATCCTTCTAAACCATCTTTGGCTTCGATGATATCAAAGTTGCCTTCTGGCAACATATCTTTAACTCGCATCCTGATGACTTTACTGTCATCAATAACTAGAATTTTGTGGGTTGACACAATTTACTCCTGAGCGACTAACTTCCTCATGTCTGATATTTACTAGACTGGTTTTGGCAGTTAGTTTTGGTTTACAAGCTTAGAGTTCCCTTTTAAATTACTAAAATAACAGGAAAAAATATCTAAACAGCAATTATTTTTGTATTCTGTTGTAAGTAATGTTGCCGATCATTGAGCATGATAAACAAATCTCAACAAATAAATTCAAGTGATAAATCACGCCCGCGTGAATATGCTGCTTACAAAGCAGCATTTCCGCCCACTAAAAATAATTGGCATACTGAATTAACTAGTTTACCTAGTTGGCTAAAAAGACCAATTGGCAAGGCGAGTGAACTTTCTACTGTACAACGAATTATCAAACAAAGAAACATTCACACTATTTGTGAGGAGGGTAGATGTCCTAATCGGGGTGAATGTTATGCCAACCAGACAGCAACTTTTTTGTTGATGGGACAAACCTGTACCCGCGCCTGTGCCTTTTGCCAAGTAGAAAAAGGTCATCAGCCGATGACTTTAGATCCTGATGAACCTCAAAAAGTTGCCGATGCGGTTAGTTTATTAGATTTACGCTATGTTGTGCTTACTTCTGTAGCTAGGGATGACTTAGACGATGGGGGGGCAGAGTGGTTTGTCAAGGTAATGACGGCAATTCGCTTAGCTAATCCGCAAACGCAGATAGAA
The DNA here is from genome assembly GCA_038259125.1 of Chroococcales cyanobacterium. GTDB lineage: Bacteria > Cyanobacteriota > Cyanobacteriia > Cyanobacteriales > Xenococcaceae > Waterburya. The sequence continues at coordinate 1,615 of JBBSPC010000056.1, forward strand.
GTCTTGACTCCTGATTTTTGGAGTGGTAAAGAGGCAATAAGCAGCCAAAAGCAAAGAGTGGCTACGATAGTGGCAGCAAAACCAGCCTGTTACAATCACAATTTAGAGACTGTTCTTCGTTTGCAAGCACCAGTCAGAAGAGGGGCAAAATATGATCGCTCTTTGAATGTTTTGCGTTATGTTAAAGAACTAGATTCTACTATTCCTACTAAATCTGGCTTAATGCTGGGTTTAGGCGAAACAGAAACCGAAATAATTCAAACCCTCAAAGATTTACGGGCAATAAAATGCGATCGCCTGACTATCGGTCAGTATATGCGCCCTTCTTTAGCTCATCTTCCGGTAGCCAAATATTGGACTCCTGATGAATTTACTCGCTTAGGGGAAATTGCCCAAGATCTAGGTTTCTCTCATGTTCGCTCTGCGCCATTAGTTCGCAGTTCTTATCATGCAGGAGAAAAATAATTTTTAGGTATTAGGTAGGTAGGGCGGGCGCAAACGCTCCTTTTTAAAGAGCTTGTTCCACGCCCGTTAGGTAGTAAGTTTGCTAAATGCTAAATGCTAAATGCTAAATGTTAAATGAATTTAGTCCATATTGATGGGATCGACATCAATGGTCAGGCTGACAGATGGGGGAATGTGCGATCGCAAGTTATTTAGATCGGGTAAATTGACTTTCTCGGCTGGGGGAAACTTGAGTAAAATTTGCCAACGATAACGACGGGCAACCCGCATAATGCTCGCTGGCGCAGGACCTAATATGTCATATTCGGAGTTGAGAATATTAATTAGGCGATCGCACAGAGTTTCAGCAGCCTGTTCTACCTCTTGTGGGTCGATACTACTCATCTTAAGTAAAATTAGATTGCCGTAAGGAGGATAGTTTAATTCTGCTCTCTGGCTTAATTCTGTCTGACTAAAATTATTATAGTCGTGGGTTTTTACTGCCTGGATTACAGGGTGTTCTGGGGAATAGGTTTGGACAATTACTTTGCCTGGAATGTCTCCTCTGCCTGCCCTTCCCGCTACCTGGGTTAAGGTTTGAAAGGCTCTTTCTGCTGCCCGATAATCACTACGATGGAGTAAACCATCGGCTGCGACGATACCCACTACCGTTACACCTGCAATATCTAAACCCTTGGTAAGCATTTGAGTACCGATCAAAATATCAGCCTCTTTGTGGATAAAGCGATCAATTAATTGGCGATGCGCTCCTTTATTTCTGGTGGTGTCGCTATCAAACCGAATACACCTGAGTTCAGGAAACAGTTTAGCTAACTCCTGAGTGACTTTCTGTGTACCACTGCCAAAAAACTTGAGATAGGGAGAGCTACATTCAGGACAAGTATCAGGCTGCAAACGGGTGTGGTTACAATAGTGACAGCGTAATAGCTTGGCAGCACCTTCATGGCTATAGTGATAGGAAAGAGAGACATCACAGTCAGGGCATTCCATTACATAACCGCAACTGCGACAGGAAACAAAGGTACTGTGTCCCCGTCGAGGGATAAATAAGATACCCTGTTGTTTCTGTGACTGCATATCGGCGATCGCATTTTGCAGAGACAGGCTAAAGATCGAGCGGTTACCCCGACTTAACTCCTCCCGTAAATCAACTATTTCTACCTGGGGTAGAGGGCGAGAACCAATTCTTTCGGGCAAGGATAAATAAAATGTTTTGTTTGTTGATTTGGGATCTGGTTTTCCCGCAATTTCTAGGGGCGATTCGCGAATCGCCCCTACATTATTTTTAACCGCTACCAAACTTTCTAAAGACGGGGTGGCTGAACCCAATACTAGAGGACAATTTTCTAATTCTGCTCGCCATTGTGCCACTGTACGGGCATGATAGGTAGGTACAGGGCGATCTTGCTTAAAACTAGAGTCATGTTCTTCATCTAGAACAATTAAACCCAGATTGGGCAAGGGTGCAAAGATAGCCGATCGCGTGCCAATAACTACTTGGGGTTCTCCCTGGATTGTTTGTCGCCAGGTATCGTAACGTTCACCGTCAGAAAGCTTACTATGATATACACATACTTGTTCCCCAAAACGAGCGCGAAAGCGATCTGTTAGTTGGGGAGTCAAGCCAATTTCAGGGACTAGAACTAAAGCGGATTTTCCCTGTGCCAAAATTGGTGCGATCGCCTGAAGATATACTTCAGTTTTTCCCGAACCTGTTATCCCGTGTAAAAGAATCTTGGCATAATCTGCTTGAGCATTAATTACTACTAGAGCATCTGCTTGAGCGTGACTAAGTTCTTTGGGACGATCTTCTGCTTGGGCAACACCCTGTTCTTTACGTAAAATTTCTCTTTCAGAAAGAATTACATAACCTTTGGTTTCTAGCTTTTTAACCGTTGCCGAGGTAGTGCGACATAGCTGAAGCAAATCTTTTAGCCACAGTTCACCACCTCTATTTTTGAGTATCTGTAATATTTCTTTTTGTCTAGCTGTTAAATCATTTAAAAAGCTTGCTGCTGCTAAGGTAACAGCAGTTTTTAATTTAGGCTTGGCTCGTTTTGGTGGTTCGAGATAGTTTTCAATCCAGCCTCGTTTGCTTAGTTCGCGGATTCCGCGACTTGCTCCTTTAATCTGATTCCTCAGATAATTAACGCTGTAGTTGCCTTCTTTTTGATTTTGTAACAATCGTAAAATATTGCCTGCAACTAGGCTACAAAATGCTTCTGCACCAGGGGGAATAGCCTCAGTATTTAATCTAATTCTTCTTTGCGATCGCCCTAATAAACCAGGAGGAAGTGCTACGCGAATCACATTCATCAAATCGGTACAGTAATAGTCTGCAATTCGACTCAACAGTTCCCAATATGTATCGGCAAAAAAACCTGATATAACCACGTCATCAAGCGGACGAATCTTATTAACGTCGAAGTTTTGAGGAGGAGAGGTCAACAAACGAATCGCAATCCCTCCAGTTATCTGCATCCCAAAAGGCACGCTGACAATATCTCCTGAATACACTAGCAAATCATCAGGAATGCTGTAGGTATATAGTCCTTGTATTCCAGGACAATCAACTAAAACTTCAATCCACTGCTGATTGTTGACTTGGTAGCTCTCTTGAGGTTCGGCTACAACTAGACTTGCTTGAGTAACTGATTTTGAGCGAGATAAGTCTTCGTAATTTAGCCCAGACAAATTGTTATAAATAGCGGTTGACATTAAAACAAAACTTTTATTTGCTCGTACAAAAATACTATCCTACATTCTTGTGCTTTTATCTAGAGCAATTTACTTCAACTTAAGTAATTTTACTGAGAAATTTTAAATTTCGTTTACATAAGAAATTATAGTGTTTTTAGGAAAAAAGATAACTAGTGTTTCTCAAATTACAATTTTTGATTTTAATAAATGCTAATCATATTATTTAGGGCTTTCAACTAGGTAAAATTTGACAAACAAAAATATTTAAGTGTGATTAATATTTAATTAGTAGAAGTACCTAAAAATGACCGAAGATAAGTCATAGCTTCCTTACAAACATTCATTTTAAGTAAGAACGACTACATTTTTTATCTAGATCCTATGAAAAAATATAATGTTATTACCCAAAAAAGTTGTAACTAGGCTGGAATTTGTTTAAATAACTAAACATAAGTAAACAAAGGCTGTTGCTCTTGTTTTTGCTAGGGATTTGCTAAATCATAAAGCTCTTTCACTCTAATTCATGCTAAAAAAATATTAAGAAAAGGTTTGTTTTTGTAACGATAATTCATAAACATGAGATTTTAGTTACTAAGATATAAATTAAACTGGCAAAAAACTAAGTTGGAAAAGCAAAGTTACCAAACTTAATTGCTCTTCTTTTGACTGTCAAAGTTCTGAACAATCACAAATTCAAAATTAAAACATAAGTAAAATAAATAGATTTTATAACATCAGTAAAGGTTAATTATCAATATTTCCTCAAAATAAGACCTCTTTTAATAAAATAGGAAGCAAAGCAATGACTACAGTGAAATTAGTAGAAAACAATAATTACAGCGTAGACATCTTAAGCAATGAAGATTCGGAATTTACAAAAGAAGATTTAAAGCTGGTTGAAGCAGAATTTTCTCTAGAAAATCAATATGGTGCTGAAGTTGGGAGTCGGCGCAAACTTCCTTTAGAGGATAATATTGGGGCTTTTTTCAAAGAAATGGCTCGCTATCCTTTGTTAACTGCTGAGGAAGAAATTATCTTAGCTAATGATGTCAAGCTATTGCTTCAGGTGGAAAATACTCGACAAAAATTAGCGCAAGAGCAAAAAAAACCTACCAAGGCTGAATTAAGCCAAGCAATGGGATTAAAATCAGAACGACAGCTAGATTTGCTGCTCTACCGAGGAAAAGTAGCCAAGCGTAAAATGATTCGCTCCAATCTACGTCTGGTAGTCTCCATTGCCAAACGCTATCTTAATCGCGGCGTGCCTTTTTTAGATTTGATTCAAGAAGGTGCGATCGGTTTAAATAGAGCTACTGAAAAGTTCGATCCCAATAAAGGCTATAAGTTCTCTACCTATGCCTATTGGTGGATTCGTCAGGCAATTACCCGCACTATTGCCAATGATGCTCGCACAATTCGTTTACCTATTCATATAGTTGAAAAGCTCAACAAGCTCAAAAAAGCCCAGCGTAATCTTAAACAAAACTTACAGCGCAACCCTAGCGAAATTGAATTAGCTAAGGAGCTAAAAACATCTACTTCGCAGTTGCGTCAACTTCTAGAGTTGCGTCGCCAATCTTTATCCCTCAATCATCGCGTTGGTAAAGCAGAAGACACAGAGTTAGTCGATCTATTAGAAGATAGCGAATTACAGCTTCCTGAAGAACGGATGAATGAAACCATGATGCGTCAGGAAATCACTGATGTTTTAGATGATGTATTAACTCAGCGGGAAAAAGACGTGATTTGTTTACGTTACGGCTTATCTACTAGCCAACCTTACACCCTAGAAGAAGTAGGAGGAATGTTTAGTCTATCTCGTGAAAGAGTACGTCAGATTCAAAGTAAAGCTATGCGGAAGCTACGTCGCCCTCAAGTAGCTCGCCGTCTCAAGGGATGGTTGAACTAATATAAAAGTAGTGACGAATAATCAACAATCGAAGCAGCAAGCAGTTTTGAGGCTTCTTTTTTTTGTGACTTAATTTGCTAAAAAGAGAAATAATAATCGACTCTGAGCCTATAGATTATCAACGTAATTACTTATAATTAATTAAATAAATTTAATTTTGGCTATTAATCGGAGTTTTTCTGCAACAATAAGTCAAGAAAGCGGTATTAAGATTAATTTGGCTTTTTTTATAGAGATTTAAAAATGTTTAAAACTGTTTTGTTTCCCATCGAATTAACTAGAGAGGCTCGCAAAGCGATCGAGCTTACGGCAAATATGGTCAAGTTTCATAATAGCAAATTAACTATATTATCCGTAGTCGAAACCGATGAGCCAGGAGCGATGAGTTCAGAAGAACAGGTAGCTAAGTTACTCCAAGAAGCTAAATTGTTTTTCGCCCAACAGGGAATTGTTGCCCAAACCATAGAAAAAGCAGGAATTCCCGCTTTTACTATCTGCGATGTTGCCGATGAGATTAATGCAGATTTAATTATTATGAGTTGTCGGGGTTTGGGGTTGATTGATGAAGAAGCTGCAATGGATAGTGTAACTAACCGCGTCATTAATTTAGCTAACTGTCCTGTATTGGTAATTAGTTAGTAGCTAAGCAAAATTAATTATATAGCGATCGCTAATTCAGCTAAAAGTCTCTGTGAAGATTCAATCCCTTTGAGAATTATTTGTAAGAAATAGAGTTGAAAAGTTAGCTGAAGATTATAATAAAATTTTGATTTTAACCTACAATCGCTTTATGAATAGCTGGTTGAAATCTAATTTAGAAGCTAACCAAGTTAAGAAGTTTGAATGCTTAACTTTTCATCAGTGGGCATATAGAAATTTAAGATATAGTTACGATGAGGATGCTAGCAAACTGATAGAATTAGCTCGTAAATGTCCTAAAAAATATCAAGCAATTTTAATTGATGAGGCGCAAGATTTTGCTGATGAATGGTTTCAAGCTTTATTAGAAGTTTTAGATAAGCGAACTAACGCTTTATTTATTGTTTACGACAATACTCAATCGGTTTATGGACAATCTCATCGACGCAAATCAGATTGGAGTTGGAAAAGTTTAGGCATCAATATTCCTGGAGGGCGATCGCAAGTTTTTGAACTTAACTATCGTAATTCTCCAGAAATTTTGGAACTTGCCTGGAAGTTTGTTGCCCCTGCCTTAGCCATAGCCGAAATAAAAGTAGAGAAAAAAGAACGAGATAAAACGGGAAAAGTGATTCATACTCCTAGTATTGGTAGTGTAATTGAACCTAAGAAAAAACCTTCTCGTAGTTCGGGTATTAAGCCTTTATTACTCGAAGTTTATTATGAAGATATGCCAGATAAAATTGCCGCTCAAGTTCAAGAGGCTTTAGAGGTTCATGGTGAATCTTCAATTGGTATTTTGGTGCCATCCCCAAGCTAATTGTTAGTAATGCACCTTTGAGGCAGACTCATGAATGTGTATTTGGCGTTTTGACATTAGAAAGCGAACCAGTAGATCCTAGATTGTGATTATTATATCGAGATTGGTTTTGTATCGCCAAGCAAGTTAACATTATTCATAGGGGTTTCATGCTTGAGTGTCGTTACTTTTCATGAAACTATTTTTTTCAACTTTTGTCTACTTAAGATAAATTTCATAATAAAACGGAAAAATCAAACTTTTTAGTTTACATCAAACACGAATAAATAATCATGAGTCAGTCAATATCTAGTCAAAACATTAAGTCTGCCTTAGCACCAAATCCCGCTATTAGTAGACAAAACAACGAGCAAAATAGCTCTTTAGCTGATTTTATTCAGGAAACATTAGCTCTTACCAAGCGTCTATTTATTCAACTGCAACGTCGTCCTTCGACTTTGGTTGCGGGAATTATTCAGCCGTTTATGTGGTTAGTTCTTTTTGGCGCACTGTTTAGCAAAGCTCCTTCAGGATTATTTGGTAGTGACTTAAGTTACGCCAAATTTCTCGCTCCAGGAGTAATTGTCTTTACAGCCTTTTCTGGGGCATTAAACGCAGGACTACCTATCATGTTTGACCGTGAGTTTGGTTTTCTTAACCGTTTGTTGGTTGCGCCCTTGTCATCCCGCTATTCTATTGTCGCAGCTTCGACAGTATATATTATTGCCTTAAGCTTTATCCAAACAGCAGTAATTGTCTTTGCCAGTGCCATTTTAGGTGCAGGAATACCAGGAATTGCTGGGTTAAGCGCGATCGCCTTAATTGTCTTTTTGATCGTTTTGGGAGTGACGGCTCTCAGCTTAGGTTTGGCTTTTGCCTTACCTGGTCATATTGAACTTTTGGCAGTGATATTTGTAACTAACTTACCGCTATTATTTGCTAGTACTGCTCTTGCACCCCTAAGCTTCATGGCTGGTTGGCTACAGGTGATTGCTAGTCTTAATCCCTTGACCTATGCGATTGAACCTATTCGCTATATCTATGGTCATGGAGACTGGGCAATCAACAGCGTTGTCATGAATACGCCCTGGATGGGATTTAGTTTTGGCAGTGTTATTTTAGTATTGTTAGCTTTTGACGCGCTGATTCTATTAGCTATTCAACCTCTGTTACGTCGTCGTTTTGCTTAGAAAAGATTTTATTTATAATTGATATATGAGGTGTAATTATGTTTAAACAGAACAAACTAAGTATAGGTCTATGTTTGGGGATGACTTTAGCTTTGGTAGCAGGATTAAATTCATCTGCCACTGCTCAATCTCAATCTGACAACAATGGCTATCAAACCAACGAGAAAGATGCAACCTATGGCGATGCACCTGGGGGTTTAAATCCTATAGATTTGATGCACCGCGCTCAACAACTAAATGGACGTAGCGCAGCAGAATTTAACGCCGAATCTCAAGTACAAATTGAGAATTCTGTGTCTAATTATAAGCAGCTTCAGCAGCAAAGAATATTAGAACAACAGCAGTCAAATGCAACACCTAGAAAGGATACGGAAGCCCAAGCAGAACAATCAAGCACTGATGCACAATAATTGCTGTTGAATCTATACTTTAAGGGCAAACAGCCATTTGCCCCTACTAGCCTCCGAATAAGGCACCGATCGCTTTGCCCATATTTTCAGGCTGCATAGCTGCTGTAGCTGCGGTAGGTTCATAACCACAATGTACCATACAGTCTTGGCATTGAGGATTACCGCTTTTTTTGCCGTAATTACTCCACTGAGTCTGTTCAATTAGCTCTTTATAGCTAGAAAAGTGACCTTCATTGAGGAGATAACAGGGTTTTTGCCAGCCTAAAACGCTGTAGCTAGGGCTACCCCAAGGAGTACAGTCAAAGTCTTGATCCCCCATCAAAAATTCTAAAAATAAAGGATTATGGTTAAAATTCCATTTCTTCTTGCCAGATTTCCAGGGAGATAAGATTTCTTTAAATAAGGCTTTAGTTTGCTCTCGTTTTAAGAAGTTTTCCTGATCCGGCGCCCACTCATAACTGTAGCCAGGAGAAACCATCATCCCATCGAGATCGAGAGTATCTAGATAATCAAAAAACTCTTGCATCTCCTTTGGATCGGCACCTTCAAAAACAGTGGTATTGGTAGTGACTCGAAAGCCTTGTTGTTTGGCAGCTTTGATAGCGGCGATCGCTTTGACAAACACTCCTGGGCGATCGACACACTGATCGTGTTGTTCCTGCAATCCATCTAGATGCACGCTGAAAGTTAAGTAAGGCGAAGGTTTAAATTTACTCAAGCTTTTTTCTAGCAAAATGCCATTGGTGCAAAGATAAACAAACTTTTTACGTTGAACCAATCCTCTGACAATCTCATCAATTTGAGGATGAAGTAAAGGCTCTCCTCCAGGAATAGAAACCACTGGCGCGCCACATTCTTCTACCGCAGCAAAACATTGTTCTGGAGTTAGATTTTGCTTCAATATTTCTGTAGGATGTTGAATTTTGCCACAGCCTGAGCAAGCCAAGTTGCAGCGAAATAAAGGCTCTAACATCAATACCAAAGGAAAGTGTTTACGTCCCCTTAAACGCTGCGTAACTAAATACTTTCCGACCGCCATTGCCTGTTGTAGTTGAATTGCCATTGCTTTTTCTCCTCAAACACACCTAATTCCTTTCTATCTAATGTAGCAACTTGTGAGCAAGTTCATAAACAACATCCGAGTAAGTTTAAACAATATTCTACTAACTCTGGAATTGAGTAATCAGTTAATAAATTTTTCTCAGCTAGACCCAAAGCCAAATATTTTCGAGCTATTGGCAAAGAATTCTGCCCAAAAACTATCCGCCCCCACAGGTCGATAACGGTTAACAACAAACGTTGCTATAGCTACTTACCTGTAGGGGCGGTCTAGAGGGTCTCTTAGTCGAAACCTAACTGCTGGAAGGAACTCCAACAATGTCTACCTAGCTGTTTCCGAAGAAACTAAAGATGCGACTGTTTAGAGAACAGCCCCAGCGCGCAGCTGGCTATCATCAACTAGGAGACCCATGTTACTACTGTGTTCTGTCATGGGCATCACCTCCTGTATCCCTAAATGGTTATTAATAAATTTCGTATCTGAAATTAATATAGCTAAGTTTTATAGTTTCGGCAACGTTGGATAAATCTTTGCGCCAAAAATTTATATTCACCCCAATGAAGATGTAAATAAGAAGCGTGTAGCTGCTTGATATTCCAACCTTCTGTAAGCTGAGGACTAGAGTTATGAAAACCTTTTAACTGCCACTGAGGAGTTTGAGCGATAACGGTAAGTTGAGAGTGATGAAATTCATGCCCTTTAACGGTTTGTTGCGCGATAACCAGAGAACTAGTTTGTAATGCCGTTGCCTGTCGATAGCCCAAAGTCAATTTTGTTTTCATGGTGACACAACTAGGAATTACTCCTACCATTGACCAAGCTTGCTCATGTAGATCGATTAACTGTTGGCAAAGATACATTAAACCGCCACATTCAGCGTAGGTAGGTATACCAGCTTGAATTATCTGTTTTAACTCTTGTCGTACTGTCTTATTTTCTGCTAGCTGCTGGGCAAAAACTTCGGGAAATCCACCGCCAAAGTATAATCCCTGAACGTTACTAGGAATGTGCCGATCTTCTAAAGGACTCCAAAAGATTAATTCTGCACCTAGTTCTTTTAAAAGATCCAAATTGTCTTGGTAATAAAAATTGAAGGCTTTATCTTTGGCGATCGCAATTCTTACAGGACTGGGGGACTGGGGGACTGGGAGACTTGGGGACTGGGAGACTTGGGGACTGGGGGATTTGAGTAAAGGCAATAGTTGATTCCAGTCTAAAGTTTTGGCTAGTTCAGCTAATTGGTCAAAGGTGCTTTTAATATTAGGTATTTCTGAGGAGGGAATAAGACCTAAATGACGATCTCGAAAGATGATTTCTTTGTTACGTCTTAAAACTCCTAAAATTGGCATCTCAATTGTTTTTAATGCTGTTTCTAGTAGCTCTAAATGGCGATCGCTTGCCACTTGATTGAGAATTACTCCTGCAATAGTTACTTTTGGGTCAAGGTTAGCATAGCCCAAAGCGATCGCCGCAATCGAACTAGATAGGCGAGAACAGTCTAAAACCAAAGCTACAGGCAGGTTAAGTATTCTAGCAACATGAGCAGTACTGCCGTAGTCATTTAAGGAATGAGAATTAGTAACCTCTAGGTTACGGATACCATCAAATAAGCCCATCACCCCCTCTATCACTACATAATTAGCATTTTGAATATGACGCTCAAAGCAATCTTGAACATAACTAGGGGAAGTCAAAACAGGATCTAAGTTACGACAGGGTATCCCTGTAGCCGAGAAGTGAAACATCGGATCTATATAATCTGGTCCTACCTTAAATGACTGAACTCTATTTCCCTGTTGGGTGAGAAAGGCAAGTATGGCAAGGGTTACTGTGGTTTTGCCTACTCCAGAGCGATCGCCAGCAATAATTAAAGCCATGTAATTTTATTTTGATCTCAAATTCAAATCATTAAAACATGAATTTTCCTAAAGTTTTTGGGAACTATAAAAAAAGTACAACCACACCATCTACTTTTAATTATTTTTTAGCTAGCTCCTCTTAACAGTTAATTTTTAGCAAGATTATGAACAACCATCTTCAAAGTCCTCTACAAGTTATCAATGCCAAATCAAAAGAAACTTGGTCTGGTTGTATTGAAGTAACGGAACCAAAGGATGCTTCTGTTTGTTGGCATATATATTTGCTACAGGGAAAAATTCAATATATAAGTACAAATGTTGAACAGCAAACTCGCTTAAATTATCTGTGGCAAAAGTTAAAGCTTGGTTTTAGCTTTCCTGATTTATCAAGACAAAAAGTTTCCGAGTATTCTCTATTGTGTCAGCATTTATTGGATCAAAAACTATCAGAAGTAGATATCAAAAAGCTGCTTTTTATGCTTGTCAAAGAAGGCTTAATCAATATTTTAAGTATCGAAAAAACTAGTATTGAATTAAAGCCAGCTAAACGGATCAACAAATCAATTGTTAGTTTTGAACTAAAAAAGCTATACTTCCACGAGCAAGTAAAAGAGCAGATACAAGCTTGGCAACAGGTAAGAAAATATTTTTATTCTCCTATTAGCAGGCTATATCTAGATCAGAAAAACGCCTTGAGGTTCTACAAAATCTGGAAAGTGCTGTTCACCAAACCTGAATTTGAGATTTTGGCAAACTCTCAAAAACTTTCTTCTTTTGTAAGCTTATTTGTTGCCAAAAGCAATCTATACGAAATAGCTACAAAAGCCAAAATCGATATTTATTTTTTAGCTAGAAATCTCGAAGAATCTATCGAAGAAAACATTATTGATTTGTTACCTTTTGATGAAGTTGCTGCTAACGAAATGCAAAAGCAAACTGCTAGCCAACAAGATAGTATTAATCAATCATCCCCTGCTGATAGTAATGCTGCTCAAACTTTAATTGTCTGTATCGATGATAGTAAGACTGTACAAAGACAGGTAAAAATGACTTTAGAAGCAGCTAATTATCGAGTTATTAGTATCCACGATCCGACTACCGCTTTAAAAGAATTATCTCCTCATCAACCTGCGGTAATTTTTATGGATATCAATATGCCAAATATGAATGGCTATGACTTATGTAGTCTCTTGAGAAAATCGCAAAAGTTCAAAGAAATTCCAATTGTCATGTTAACAGGTAGAGATGGCATGATTGATCGTGTTAGAGCTAAGTTAGCCGGAGCAACTGATTATTTAACCAAGCCTTGCGATCCTAACAAATTAATTCAGTTGGCTAAAGCTTTAGAAAAATCCGTTGTGCCTGCCGTTCAATAAACAGAGTCCAATCCTAAGCTATGTCCTCAAAGAAGCGGATAAATAACTGTTTTCAATCTAGATATAATTAGCTTCGATCTTACTATACTTTCCTATAAATAATGATAGTTCAAGCATTATTTTGGGAATTATAGAGTCAACCTAATTACTTATCTTTTACATAATCTGAAAAAAATTACTTAAATATTATGAAAACCATCTTAATTGTTGAAGATACTCACGCTGAAAGACAAATGAGTTCTGCTTTATTGTCTCATGCTGGTTTTAATGTTGCCGTTGCCGCGAGTGCAGAAACAGCTTGGGAATGGCTCAACAATAATCCTAGTCCTAATTTGATTTTGTTGGATATTGTTATGCCCGGAGAAAGTGGTTTAGATCTTTGTCGCAAAATTAGAGAACGTGCTGAATGGAAAGAGATTCCTATCTTGTTTTGTAGCTCTAAAGCCGAAGAATTTGATCGCTTTTGGGCAATGCGTCAGGGCGGAAATGAATATATTACCAAACCTTATGTTCCCCAAAATTTAGTTGATAAAGTAAACCAGTTTGCTAGTTAAATTAAATTAAAGCAGACCTGTAGGTAAATTTAAATTTACTTTGTTTCGATGAATCAAGAATATTTCAGCGTTCAATTAGCTTCAAAAATAGACTTAGGAATTCCCTTAGAAAATATGGGGACAGTAATACAGTTAGAAGTAAATAATATTTGCCCAGTTCCAGGGGTAGCTGCTTTTTGGTATGGAGTAGTAAATTTTAAAGGTTCTTTGCTTTGGGTTTTAGATAGCGATCGCTATTTTCATTTGAACAGTAAGCAAAACAAGTTGAAAAAAAAGCTAACGGCTGTAATTCTTAAGCAAGACCCTGCCAAAAGCTCAAAACAGATAGCATTAGTAACCCAACAGCTAATCGGAATTACCTCTTTAGAGGCTCAACATGAAGAAATCTCCGAGAACATATCATCTAACTTAAAAAACTGTTGTTCTGCCAGTGTCGTTACAGAAACTAAAAATACTTATATTTTAAACCCTGCCAATCTATTGCAGCAGCTACACCAACAATGAAGTTTGGTGTCTGCCTAATCATAGTAAAGCTGTAATAAATTGGTCGAATTTTATATTTTAATTACTAGGAAAATACTATGTCTGATTCGGAATTAATACCCTTTGAAAACATTAGCGATGATATTGTCGGTAAAATTGTTGAGGCTAACACCCTAGAAAGTAGGGGAGAAATAGAAAAAGCGATCGCCGTTTATCAAGAAATTGCTGCCCTAGATCCCGATGGTAATTATGGTAATGTCGCCAGAGAAGCGTTGGCTAATTTACAAAAATCCAAGCCATCTTTACTGACAAAAGAATTTCATGTTACTCCAGCTAATTCTCAAGGTTGGTTTGGGCAGAATCTAAGTTTAAAACTCAAAGTACCTTTAATGGTATTCATCCTAAGCATAATACCGACTATTACCATTAGTTCTACAGCCTATTACTATGTTAACCAGGCACTGCCAGTAGAAATGTCTGGACAGCAAAAGTCTCCAATTCAAAAAAATTTAGGCTTAACTTTAGGACTTAGTAGTGCTGTCTTAATAGCTTTGGTAGGTTTAGTAGCCTCATTACTAGCTTCTAAAATTACTAAATCTCTTTTAGAAGCTAGTAATGCCGTTGACGAAATAGGAAAAGGAAACTTTGATGTTCGTATACCGATTACAGGACAAGATGAATTAGCTAACTTAAGCTCTAATATCAACAAAATGGCAGGACAGATTCAAGATCTCCTTTATACTCAAGAGCGAGAAGCTAAAAATCAGCAACAACAAAGAGAAACTCTACAGCGAGGGGTAATGAGTCTGCTGATGGACGTAGAAGGAGCGCAGCGAGGAGATTTAACCGTTAGAGCAGCCATGAGTGATGGTGCAATAGGATCAATTGCTGATGCCTTTAACTCGACTCTCAAAAAATTGCAGGAATTACTGCAAAAAGTTCAAACCGTGTCTGCCGATGTCGGTCAATTGTCTTTAGCTGGAGAAGGTTCGGTACGTCAGCTTTCCGAATCTGCTTTGATTCAAGCAGCAGAAATCGAGCAGGCGTTAAGCAGTATCGACGAAATTAATCAATCGGTAAAAACTATTGCTGACTATGCCCAAGAAGCTGCTCAAATTGCCCGTAATGGTTCCATTCAAGCCAAAGAAGGGGATTTGGCGATGGACGCAACGGTTCACAGTATTGAAAAAATTCGGACTACCGTTGCTAGCACCTCGAAAAAAGTAAAACAGCTTGCAGAATCTTCTCAAGAAATTGCCCAAATTGTGGAAATTATTTCGGGTATTTCCGAAAAAACAAACTTACTGGCTTTTAACGCTTCAGTTGAGGCAGCGCGGGCAGGAGAACACGGGGAAGGATTTAGAATTGTTGCCGAAGAAGTTCGTCGTCTAGCAGATCGAATTACCGAATCAACAAAGAATATTCAACAACTAGTGACGGCAATTCAGCAAGATACCACCTCGGTACTGCAAGGGATGGAAACTAGTACCTCAGAAGTAGTAAACGGTAGTGAATTAGTACGCATGACCAAACTTAACCTTCAAAGTTTGGCAAACACCAGTCAACAAATTGACGAATATTTAAAATCAATTTCTACTAATACCACAAGGCAAACTGATAATTCTCGTCAGGTTAACGAAAAAATTAACGGTATTGCTCTAGTAGCAAAAACTAATTCTACTGAAGCTCAAAACGTAGTGAAATCATTGCAAACTTTGGTTCAAGAAGCAGAAGCTCTCCAATCGTCAGTATCGCAATTTAAACTCAAGGCTTAAAAATAGCTTGATAATTTTAAACAAACTTTTATTACCTAACTAATCCTAATCCTATTAAGGCGTAGTCTTATCCAACATGAGTTCCCAGTTAGACCCTGAAATTCTCGCTGCTATTACCGCCGAAGCCCGTCAGTGCTTTTTAGATGAAGATGCTCCAGAATATCTTCAGATGCTCGAACAAGGCTTACAAGATCGTGCCGATCCTAATTTTACTGATTTATTGCGGGCTGCTCACTCCCTCAAAGGGGGAGCGGGTTTAGCTTGTTTGACTAGTCTGCAATATCTGGCTCATAAATTAGAAGATGTGATGCTGGGCATCCAAGAGAAAAAGATAGCCGAACTAGATTTAGCCTGGGCGTTAGTAGAAAAAAGTATTGATGAAGTAGGGTATATTTTAAGTCAGGCTCGCACGGTAGATAATGCGATCGCTAATCCTGAATTAATTACGGCTCTAGAGTCTTTAGTCGGCTTTAGTTCAGATACACAGGAATATTCAGAATATTCAATAGAAAGTGAGGCTGATAGTAGTCAAGACGCTCTGGTTTACAGTACCTTAACCGTAGACTTAGAAAACAGCTTTGTTGTTATTGAAGAATTAGAACTCGATACCCCAGAAGAAGTTATTGAGCCACTCTTATTAGGATTTGCGGATGAATGTATCTTTTTGTCCCAAACTCTGGATTTAGCCTGGTTAGGAGAAGTTGCTGCGCCAATTACCGAGACTTTACAGGAGTCTGATGCTATTGAGGCATTGTTACTAACCAAAGAGATTATTACGCAGCTAAGAAGTGAGATTGCCGATTACCTCAGCAATGTTGCTGTTAATCAAGAGTCTGGGTCGGAAATAGCAAATAACTACGAATTTGTCGCTGATACTCTCAATCAAGATCTAGAAGACTTGTGTCAAGGGATTCTAGACTTAGCTTTAGATACGCCAGAAGAAGTTATCAATGAGGCTCTAACTGGCTTTAGGGATGAATGTACTTTTTTAGGAGAAACTTTGTCATTGCCTTGGTTAATTGAGGCAGTATCAAAAATTGGAACGCTGATAGCTGAAGCCGATCCTCTAGAAGCTTTATTGACGGTACAGGAATTAGCCGAGCAGATTCGTCAACGGCGCGATTCCTATTTAGAAAGTTTGACAGAGGTTGATGAGCAAGCATTTATCGACAGTGAAGAGGATGCAGAACAGGAATTATATAGCGAAGATGTAGAGCAGGAAATATATGAAGATGAGGAAATAGATGAAGCAGGATTTTTTGGTGATGATGACGAGGAGGAGGCAGGACCAGCTACCATAATGTTTGCACCTGCTGCGGTGTCCGCAGCTAAAGTGATTGCTAAAGTAGCAGAAGAATCTAAAAAACCTGCCCTTAATCAGCTAAAAATTCCCTTAGAAAGACTACAGGATATGACTAACAACGTAGAGGAGTTAATTTTGACCTACTCTCGTTTTGGTCGCCAACAAAAACAGTTGAACCAAGCAAATCGTCGCTTGCGATCGCTTACCCGTCAGTTTGAACCGATTCGAGAGCAAATTCAGAATCTGTACGATCAGCTAGCAATTGGTTCTAGTGATATATCTCAAAAAGCCAAGCAGATAGGTAATAATTCTCAAAGAGATAATGAAAGCTTCGATTCTTTGGAAATGGATCACTATACAGATTTACATAGCAGCCTACAGTCATTTCAAGAATTAATGCTCCAGATCCAAGAAACTCGCACTGACATTGATTTTGTCGAGCGAGAGTTTGCCGAAGATATTGAACAGACTCAGAAAAATCTCGATAACTTATATTCTGAAGTTACTGATTCACGACTAGTTCCCTTTGATTTACTGGCTAAAAGGTTCGTTCCTCAAATTATTGGCTTAAGTCAACGATTTGATAAATTAGTTGATTTAAAAATTGAAGGAAAAAACACTCCTGTCGATCAAATATTACTCGAACAGCTACAAACGCCTCTAACCCATTTGCTTAATAATGCTTTCGATCATGGTATTGAGTCCAAATACGAGCGTCTTGCTGCTGGCAAACCAGAGACGGCAACTATACATTTAGCTTCCAAGCTACAAAGAAATAGCTTAGTAATCACGATTAAAGATGATGGAGGCGGAATTAATATTGAAAAAGTTTATAATCGTGCAGTAGAAAGAGGAATTTGTCCTCCCGAAAAATCAATTAAAGACTTTCAGCCAGGAGAAATTTTAAACTGGATTTTTGAACCTGATTTTTCTACCGCAGCCAAAGTTAGTGATATTTCTGGTCGAGGTATGGGACTAGATATTGTTCTGAACTTAATTCGTCAATTAAAAGGTCAATTACAGATTCAAACTGATGCTGGTTTAGGTACGACGTTTACAATCACCTTACCTTTAAACCTAAGCCTACAATCTTTGTTACTGGTTCAGCTACAGAATCAAATTATAGCTTTCCCCCACACTAGCGTTTTAGAAATACTGCCCTATAAAGAATTGGATTTTACCGATGAGCGACAACATATTAATTGGCACAATCAGGTTATTACCTTAACTTCTGTCTCTAATCTGTTTCCCTGTTCTAGAGAACCTTTTCAACTGAGTTTAGAGAAAGTTGCGATCGTTTTAGAAACAGCCTTTGAACCCGTGACAATTGTAGTAGATGCTATTGTCAAGGAAGAAAAATTGATTATTAAACCTTTTGATGAAACTATTCCTGTACCAGCTTACATGGCAGGCTGTACTGTATTAGGCTCAGGAGAAGTAATTCCCGTGATTCTGCCTCAAGGTTTGGAGCAAAATGCTGTTACCATAGGTTCACTCAAAGCAAAATCCGTTACTCAAGCCAACAATACTTCTACCATCTTAATAGCAGAAGATTCTATTGCTACGAGAAAAATGTTGGATAAAATATTAACTTCTGTTGGTTATAAAGTAATTGTTTGCCGTGATGGACAAGAAGCTTTGGAGCAAACAGAACAATATACAGGCAGAATCGATCTGATTGTTTCCGATGTGGAAATGCCTCGACTCAATGGCTTTGAACTATTAGCCAAAGTCCGCTCCCAGCCTGCTTTTAAAAATACACCAATAATTATGGCAACTTCTCGTACAGGCGATCGCCATAAGCAGGAAGCTAAAAGATTAGGTGCAACAGACTATCTAGGTAAACCCGTTCAGCCACAAGAACTAATTGATACCGTAGCAGCCTTATTAGCGAAAAGATAGTGCCATTTTAGGCTAGGTTAAATCATGGTTTTATCGATTAATGTTCAATGTAACTATATTATTAACGCGCTTAGTTAAAGCGATCGCCACATTACCTAATTACTCTAGCCTGTCTAAGATGACTATCTTACTCTGCATATATGGTCTATTGGCTATTTTTTTGGGCTTTGGTACTAATTTTCTTCAATGGGATTTATGCAAATCCAAACAGTTGATATTTAAGATTATGGCAACTTCATTGATTGCACCGGCGATGGTAGAAGAGATATTTTTCCGCATTTTGCTGTTGCCTCATCCTTTAGAGCAAATTCAAGCTAGTTCTTGGTTTACGTGGTCACTATTGAGTTTATTTTTATTCGTTATTTATCATCCTTTCAATGCCTTTACTTTTTTTCCTTAAGGAAAAGAAACCTTTAGTAATCGAGTTTTTCTTGTTTTGGCAACTGGCTTGGGGATTGTCTGCACCTTAGCTTATTGGCAAAGTGGTTCTCTTTGGCTACCAGTATTTGTGCATTGGTTAGTGGTAGTTATTTGGTTACTTTGCTGGGGTGGGTTGAATAAAGTAAATTTTAAATAGCGATCGCTTTTAAAATTTAGTCACAGATTAGTCCGTCTGTTTAGGAGTCCAGCATAAATCTTAAGTAAAATTTTGCTGAATTAGATACCCTAATCTATAAAGGTATACTGCAATTATTCAAATAATCCATGTCTAATTTTTATTTCGATGCTGAAGAGAGTCAACGCAAGTCTTTTGAGCTTCCAGGGGCGAAACCTCATTACAATCCAGATCGCCCTGGACAGGTAGATCATATATTTCTTGATTTAATTCTCGATCTCCCCAATCAAAGTTTCCAAGGAACTTGTAGTACTACTATTACTCCCGTGCGTCCAGGTATTAAGCAACTGACGATGGATGCAGTAGATTTAACCATTGAATCCGTATTGGTTGATGGTATTAGTCAAAGCTTTGACTATGACGGGGAACAAATTGAAATTCATCTACAGCAAGCCACTACAACAGCAGCGATTAAGGTGGCGATCGCTTATTCGGTGGATCATCCCCAACGAGGACTATATTTTATCGCTCCTACAGAATATTATGCCGATAAACCGACTCAGGTATGGACACAGGGAGAGGATGAAGATTCTCGCTTTTGGTTTCCCTGCTTTGATTATCCTGGGCAATTAGCCACTTCAGAGATCCGAGTCCAAGTACCAGCAGGATTTAAGGCAATTTCTAACGGAGAGTTGCTCAATAGCGAACAAGCAGACGGTAAGCTAATTTATCATTGGTCACAGCAGCAGGTACATCCTACCTATCTAATGACTTTGGCAGTGGGGGATTTTGCCGAGATCGCCGATGAATGGAAAGGTAAACCCATTACCTATTATGTAGAAAAAGGCAGGGAAGCAGACGGTAAGCGCAGCATGGGGAAAACGCCCCGCATGGTGGAGTTTTTGTCCCAGAAATACGGCTATGACTATCCCTATCCTAAATACGCCCAGGTGTGTGTAGACGATTTTATTTTTGGCGGCATGGAAAATACTTCTACTACCCTGCTGACAGATCGTTGTTTGCTCGATGAACGAGCAGCGACTGATAACATGAGAACTGAGAGTTTAGTACTACACGAACTAGCTCATCAGTGGTTTGGGGATTTAGTAGTAATTAAACACTGGTCACACGCCTGGATTAAAGAGGGAATGGCTTCCTATGCGGAGGTGTTTTGGACAGAGGAGGAATATGGTAAAGATGATGCTGCTTATTATCTGTTAAATGAAGCCCGTACCTATATAGATGAAGATAGTACTCGTTACCGCCGTCCAATTGTAACTAATGTGTACCGTGAAGCAATCGAGCTTTATGACCGCCATCTTTATGAAAAGGGTGCTTGTGTCTATCACATGATTCGAGCAATTTTGGGGGATAAATTGTTTGACAAGGCGATTCAGACTTTTGTGCAGGATAATGCTCATAAGACAGTAGAGACAGTAGATTTGCTACGGGCGATCGATAAAGCCACTGGTTATAATCTAATGTTCTTGTTCGATCAGTATGTTTTTCGTGGTGGTCATCCTGATTATCAGGTAGCTTATGCTTGGGATGGGGATAGCAATCTGGCTAAGTTAACCGTTACTCAAAAACAGGCGCAGAAAGATAGTGAGAGTAAAGAGTTATTCGATCTTAAGATTCCTGTGGCATTTGGGTATGTGGTTGAAAATGACGCTACAGAATTTAAAAATTTTTCGCTTCGTACCTATCAAGCTGAACAAAGCTTTTATTTCCCTCTAGAAAGTAAGCCTGATTTTATTAGCTTTGATGTAGGCAATAATTTTCTCAAAACGGTTAGTTTACAGTATCCTGTTGCCCAGCTAAAACAACAGCTAAAATACGACCCCGATCCAATTTCCCGTATTTATGCTGCTGCTGCTTTAGCTAAAAAAGGTGGATTGGAAATAGTTAAAGCCTTGGCTCAATCTTTAAAGGGCGATCGCTTTTGGGGAGTACGAGTAGAAGTAGCTAAAAAGCTAGGCAAAATCAAGCTCAATCAGGCTATGGACGCTTTACAGTCTGGTTTGAAAGATGAAGATGCCAGAGTGCGTCGGGCTGTAGTTACTGCCTTGAGTAACTTTAAAAATGCTGCTAGCTATCAAGTTATTGCTGATTCTCTTAATCAAGGAGACCCTAGCTACTACAACGAGGCTGCTGCTGCCCGTAGTTTGGGAGGTATGGTAGCGGGAAATCTCAAGGCTAAACAGCCAGAGGCGATCGCCTTACTGAAAACTATCTTAGAACAGCGTGCAGGCTGGAATGAAGTTGTTCGCAGTGGCGCGATCGCTGGCTTAAGTAAAATGAAAACTTCTGCTGATGCGGTGGATATTATCTTGGAATATACTAAGCCAGGTACTCCCCAGGCTCTAAGACTTACCGCCATTCGCTGTTTAGGAGAAATATCTACTGGTCAAACTCCTGAGAAACTAGGAGGAATTTTAGAACAATTAGAAGCGATCGCAGGGGAATCTTTTTTCTTAACTCAGGTGGCAGTCGTTGGTGCTTTGGGTCAAATGCAAACGGCTGAGGCAATTAATATTCTCAATGGGTTGGCAGAACAAACTGCCGATGGTAGAGTGCGTCGTCGTGCAGAAGAAGCCGTAACTAAAGTTCAGAAAAACTTGGGTGCGGACAAGGCGGTCAAGGAGTTAAGACAGGAGGTCGATCGGCTTAAGCAAGCTAATCTGGATTTGACTAGTCGTTTGGCTAAGTTGGAAGCGAAAAGTGATGAATAATTTTCGTAGTGTTCTATTTGATACGTTATGATTATTCAACTCAATTTATCCATAGCCATGTTCAGCCAGAAAAGATAAACTAATTTCTTCTTGCTGATGATGACCAGGTAAACGGTGAGAGATTAATTGATCGACATATTTGCCTAAGATATCGCTTTCGAGGTTAACTAAATTGCCCGATCGCAAACTGCTTAAATTTGTTTGGACATAAGTATGGGGAATTACGGCTGCGCTAAACCAACTACCATCAGGGGCGCAATCAGCTATGGTAAGACTAATACCGTTAACGGCAATACTGCCTTTAGAAACTAGATAGCGTCCTATTTTCTCTTGCCATTGTTCACTCATGCCTGTGGGCATACCAAAGCGAATCTCCCAGGAGGTAGCAGTAGAAACTGATTCTATTAAGCAACCCACACCGTCAATATGTCCTGTAACAAAATGTCCACCAATTTTGCTGCCCATACGCAGAGAGGTTTCTAGGTTGACGTATTTAGAAGCGTTCTCGCGATCGCCTAAAGTTGTTCTTGCTAAAGTTTCAGGAGATGCCGTAGCAATAAAACCCCGATCTAAAATTGTTTCTACCGTTAGACATACCCCATCGACAGCGACGCTATCGCCAATTGCCAAATCTGAAATAATTGCCTTATAACTGTTCTTGACAATTGAAACCTTAAAGGAATCTTGGCTGTGGCTCTCAATTGAGCCTAATGATTGTACTAAACCTGTAAACATTATAATTATGTGTAAATCTGTAACTTTAAATAACTTAACTATTATTTTTTCTTGAGTACTACAGGCAACAGAAAAAAACTAAGGCATACTGTGATTATTAAACATTAACATTTAAGACTTTCTGTTCTAGTTTTTTTTCCTAAATAAGGTTGAAAGAGTCTTAAAACATATCTAAAGTATTAAGAGTAGATACATTTAGATTTCTTATCTATTTCTCTTAGCTATTAACTCCTGCCAATCTACTACCTCAGAGGACAAAACCATGATTGAAATGAAAGTTGCAGGCATTGTTTTAAATGCTGCTAGCCGCAGTCCTATGATTCTACTCAAGGACAGTTCAGAGCGTAGAGCGTTACCAATTTTTATTGGACAAGCCCAAGCTGAGGCAATTATTGAGGCTTTAGAAGGACACCGCCCATCTCGTCCTCTGACTCATGATTTATTTGCCAACATCTTGAATGACTGTAACGTTAAGTTAGAGAAAGTAATTATTCATTCTCTTGCTGATGATATTTTTTATGCAGTGCTTTGCATCAAGTTCAATGGAATCAAAAAAGAAATTGATTGTCGTCCCAGTGATGCTGTGGCGATCGCTTTACGTACCAATAGTCCTATTTGGGTATTAGAAGAAGTCATTGCCGATGCTTCTATTCCCGTAGATACTGATGCTGATGATGCAGAAAGACAAGCCTTTAGAAATTTTATTTCTAGCCTTAGTCCAGATCAACTTATTAAAAAAGGTGGTTATAAAGAACAACATTGATATCGCTTCGCTCTTTGTAGCGAGTAGCAAGTTATATTTATGCGACAGCGACGGTTTGGTAAAACTAATCTCAATTTATCGACGTTTTCCTTGGGGACAATGCGTTTGGCTTCTCCCCAAACCAGCCGTCAAACTATTGCTAAGGCGATCTCTTTGGGAATAAATCATCTAGAAACTGCCAGGGGATATGGTCAGAGTGAGGTTTACTTAGGTCAAGCCTTACAAGATTTAGCTATTCCTCGTGGGCAAATTTATCTCACCACTAAGTTATCTCCCACTACGGACGAAAAAAAAATTAAGCTGGAGATCGATCGCTCTTTAGCCAGGCTGCAAGTTGATTATATAGACTGTTTGGCAATTCACGGTATTAACACCTGGGAACACTTAGAATGGGTAACAAATCCCGATGGTTGTCTGGCAGCGATACAGACGGCAATTAAACAGGGAAAAATTAGACATTTAGGCTTTTCGACTCATGGCAGTCTAGATTTAATCCTCGCAGCAATTGAGACAGATTTATTTGAGTTTGTTAACCTGCACTACTATTATTTCTTTCAAAGAAATGAAAAGGCGATCGCCTTAGCAGCAGCCAAGGACATGGGCATATTTATTATTTCTCCTGCTGACAAAGGAGGCAAATTATATACTCCTCCTCAAAAGTTAGCCGAGTTATGTTCTCCTTTTACTCCTTTAGAATTAAACTATCGTTTTCTCTTAAGCGATCGCCGTATTACAACCCTCAGCGTTGGTGCTGCCACTCCAGAAGAATTAGTTACCCCTCTGCAAGTGGCTGATGCCGATCAGCCTTTAACGAAGGAAGAAACAGCAGTATTTAGCAAGCTAAAACAAGAGTTAGAAACTACTTTAGCTACAGATCTTTGTCGTCAATGCAATCAATGCCTACCTTGTCCTGAAGCGATTAATATTCCTGAGATCTTAAGACTGCGTAATCTAACTATTGCTTACGACATGAAGGACTACGGGCAATATCGTTACCGAATGCTAGAAAATGCTGGACATTGGTTTCCAGGGAACAAAGGCAATAAATGTACCGACTGTGGTGATTGTTTGCCTCGTTGTCCAGAACAATTAGCTATTCCTACTTTATTGCGCGATACTCATCAAAAGTTGCAGGGTAAAGAGCGTCGTCGTTTGTGGTCAGAATAGTTAAGAGTTGGAACAGTTAAAAATATTTCAACGATCAATGGAAATTAATAGAATAACTAAATTTAATATCGATTATGTCTAGTAATATTACCGAAGCAGTCCTAGAAAACTGTATGTGTAAATTTAGGGCAATAAATTAGTCAGTGAAACAAATATTGTAGCTATACTCTTATACGGAAGGGGTCTGGGACGTGACGACCCTCCCCAGCAGGGGGTCTGGGGGAAAGTTCCCCCAGGAATAAATATGGTTTTCAAAAACCAACTACCTATAAAAAACTGGATTAAACATTTTTTTCTTGGTCAGCGTACATGCGGCTAAAGTCTTTGTCTTGCTAGGGCAGCGTATATGCGGGGAGTACCCCTTTGTTTTGCGCCTGACGGCGACGCAGGGTCTGACCGCTAATTCACATTAGACGTTTATTACAATTACGATCGCGCCAGACTTAGCCAACAAAGAAATAAATCAGAACCAATCTAACTTGGTAGACTAAAGTTAAAAACAATAAAGACATTATAAATAAGCTATGTCCTCTGTAAATAAAGCCAAGGATGTTCAGGTATTTCCCATTGCTGCGGATACCCGTGTATTGCGATCGCGTACTTGGGAACGTCTTAAGTTTGAAATTGAATACGCTCTGCAAAAAGGAACTACTGCTAATTCCTATCTAGTTGAAGGGGATAAGACGGCTTTATTCGATCCGCCAGGAGAATCTTTTACCACTATTTTTCTTGATGCTTTACAGGCAAGAATTGACCCGAAAACAATTGATTATGTCATCTTAGGGCATATTAACCCAAATCGCGCCAGCACCCTCAAGGCTTTATTAAAAATTGCTCCCCAAATTACTATTGTCTGTTCTAATCCTGGGGCAATATCTCTACGTAAAATCTGGGCAGAACAAGAATTAAAGTTAAAAGTGATCAAAGGAGAGGAAAGTTTAGATCTCGGTCAAGGGCATATTTTAGAATTTATTCCGACTCAAAACCCTCGTTATCCCGACCATCTTTGTACTTACGATCGCATAACGGAGGTTCTTTACACTGATAAGCTGTTTGGCTGTCATGTATGTGGCGATCGCGTTTTTGATGAGGGTTGGGCAGTAGATTTAGAAGATCGCCGTTATTACTTTGATTGTTTAATGGCTCCCCATGCTCGTCAAGTTATTGCTAGCTTAGATAAAATTGCCGATAAACCTGCCCGTGTCTACGCTACTGCTCATGGTTCATTAGTTAGATATAGTCTGATTGAATTGACAGAGGATTATCGTACCTGGGCGCAACAGCAAAACGAACTAGAACTAAACGTGGCTTTAATCTATGCTTCTGCCTATGGTAACACTGCTACTATTGCTGGTGCGATCGCCAGAGGCATTACCAAAGCGGGAGTAGCGGTAGAATCGATCAATGCCGAATCTGCCCAAGCAGAGGAAATAAAATCGGCGGTAGACAAATCCGCGGGCTTTATTATGGGTTCGCCTACCTTGGGAGGACACGCTCCTACCCAGATACAGTCAGCTTTAGGTATCGTCCTGGCAAATGCCGAGAAAACTCAGCTAGCAGGAGCATTTGGTTCTTTTGGCTGGAGTGGGGAAGCTGTAGACTTATTAGAAACCAAATTTCGCAACGCTGGCTACAAGTTTGGTTTTGAACCTATCCGAGTTAAATTTACCCCCACTGATGCCGTTTTAAAAACCTGTGAAGAAGCAGGAACAGATTTTGCTCAAGCTTTGAAAAAAGCTAAGCGCGATCGCCAAAAAGTCAGACAAACTCAGGGAATTACCTCCGATGTCGACCGCACAGAGCAAGCGGTAGGTAGGCTGGTAGGTTCAATGTGTATTGTCACTACCAAAAAAGAAGAAGTATCGGGGGCAATGTTAGCTTCTTGGGTATCTCAAGCCACCTTTAATCCTCCTGGTTTGACCGTTGCCGTAGCCAAAGAAAGAGCGATCGAGTCTTTACTGTATACGGGAAATAACTTTGTCTTAAATGTTTTACCAGAAGGGAAACATATTAGCTTAATGAAACATTTTCTTAGGCCCTTTGCTCCAGGGGAAGATCGTTTTGAAGAAGTAACCACAGAAGAAGCCACTAATGGCTGCCCTATTTTAAGCGATGCTCTGGCTTATGTAGAGTGTCAGGTTGCTAGTCGCATGGAATGTGGAGATCATTGGTTAATTTATGCTGTTGCCGAACAAGGAAAAGTACTACAGTCTGATGCTGTAACAGCAATTCATCACCGTAAATCAGGAACTCATTATTAAATTTAAACGGTCAAACCCTCTATAGAATCCATTTGAGATCTTTTGGGCGATCGCGTAGAATCAAGGCAAAGTAGAGAAATTTAAGTAAGCTGGGGCAAGAAATGGGATATTCAAGCGATTTGACAGATAAAGAGTGGAAAATTATTGAGCCGTTGTTA
>JBBSPC010000057.1:0-28219 GCA_038259125.1 Chroococcales cyanobacterium
AAAATCATCAAGGTCGCAAAAAATTTGTGTGATATCTAATCTTGATGCCATCATATAACTAGCTGAGATGCTTAGATTGTCGTTATTCTGAGTTTACATCTCAGCCTTTCTTTTTCCCTAGATTTTCGTCGAACTCACGTTTATAAAGGGGCGAAGAGGTTCGCCCCACAGCACCTTGGCTCTGGGAGAAAGTTCCCCCAGTATTATATTCTGGTTTGCAAAGTTAAATTTCCGATAAAAAGAGAAAATCGAATCCTTTTGATTCACACTAAACGTAATATAGTCAACAGACATTAATTTGCACAAGCTGCACAGCCTTCGCTAGAAGATTCTTTGAAATCGTCTTTTTGCACAGTACGGACATAGTAAACAGCTTTGCAGCCTTCTTTCCACGCCATCACTAAAGTTTCAAAAATGTCTTTGGCTTTTACTGCTCTTTCTGGTTCATCTGGGAAATATACTCCTTGATTAAGGTTAAACAGTAACTCCATAGAGATGCCTGTATCGATCCACTGCTGCATTACTGCCACAGCTTTGACTACAATTTTTTGATCTAGGCTTTTATTTTCACGATAAAACCAAAAACATTCTTGAATAAAGGGTGGAGCAATAGGTACTGTTCCCTTTGCCCATTTATCGTAAAAGAACTTGCTATAGACGGGCAAAATACTGGCAGTACAACCTTGTACTAAAGAAGACGAAGTGTTGGGCGCGATCGCTGTAATATGAGAATTACGAATCCCGTAAGTTTGCACATCTTGAGCTAGCTGCACCCAGCGATCTTTGTTCTGAGCAACATTGAGAATCTCATCTAAGCACTTAGAACCTAATAATTTACCCAGACTCCATTCACTCCCCGCAAAAGCTTCATAGGCACCACGATCTTTGGCTAATTCCATTGAAGCAGCAGTACACCAGTAAGCTACCTCTTCAAACAGATAACTAATTTCCTTTAGGTTTTCATAAGTTAAATGGCGTTTAGCTAGCCAGTCAGCTAATCCCATACAGCCCACGCCAATAGTGCGATATTTATCGTTGTGGGTTTTGCTATCGGTAAAAGGAGGCTTAGTTATATCGATGGTATTGTCCAAAATTCTGACAGCTAGCTGAGACATCTCAGCTATTTCTACCTCGGCGATGTTAGCCAGATTAAGCGAGACTAAATTACAGCAGTGAGCCTCTAATCCTGGCTTGACGTTGCTAAAGCTCTCACAGCAAAGGTTTACTCCAGGAATGTAGCCTTCATGCTTATTAGGATTAGCTCGATTGATAGTATCTTTGAACGCCAGATAAGGCATTCCCGTTTCTATCTGACTCCGCATAATATGTTTAAACAATTCGCGGGCATCTACCTGTTTGTATAGCTTGATTTTCTTGTCACTCGCGCGTTCCTTTGCGCCTGTCGGCGACGCGGGGTCGCTCGCTAATTCTGCTTCTATGCGAGCATAAGCAGCGTTAAAATTTTCACCCCATTGTTCGGCTAAATCAATGCCTAATTTCTCTTTAACCTCATAAGGATCTACTAACGTCCAAAGTTCTTTCGCTTCTACCCGACGCATAAACTCATCGACAATTACTAGTTGAGGAAAGACATCATAGGCTTTGCGACGGCGATCGCCATTTTCCGCCTGCATTTCCAAAAACTCAGGTACGTCTAAATGCCAGATATCTAAACCAATAGTAACTGCACCAGCCCTGCGCCCACCCTGGTTAACGGCGATCGCTGTATCGTTGAGCAGCTTAACCCAGGGAATAACTCCTCCAGAAGCATTGTCTTTCCCCATTACCCAGCTACCAGTAGCGCGGATACGGCTAACGTTTACCCCAACACCACCACCATTTTTAGAAATTCTGGCTGCGTTAGTAATTTCTGCAAAAATGCTTTCTAAATTATCGTCCATAGCGATAATAAAGCAACTACTCAATGAGCCATTAGGCACTCTTAAGTTAGCTAAAATTGGTGTTGCCAAAGAAATCTTCCGTTGGGCGATCGCTTGATAAAACTTTTTAGCAACAATTAATCTTATTTCTGGTTTTTCATTAGCAGCCAGTAACAAAGCACAGGTAAGAAAAGCCTCTTGAGGAAGTTCATCCGTTAACAGATAGCGTTTAGTTAATAAAACCGCCCCTGCATAATCATAATCCTTGTCCCATTCAGGATTAATCCACGTACCAGCTTCGGTTAGTTCAGCCGTAGAGTATTTTAAAATATGGCGATCGTAGCGTTTTCTATCTATCTGCAATTCAACTGCCCTGGCATAATCTCCATAGCCAAACCCACGGGCTACCTGGGTATCCTTCCACAAACTCCAAATATGTAGCCTACCCGCTACATATCGCCATTCAGGTTCGCTGGGACTACACATACCTAAAGCGCAATCAATTAAGTTATCTTGAATATCTCTGGTGGTTACACCATTGCGAAGTCTGGTAGTTAAGCCTGCTTCTAAAGTGATTGGGTTAACACCTTGCTCGGCACAAGCCCATTCCACCACCGAACGAATCTTGGTAATATTCAAGTCTGTCAAAGAACCGTCTCTTCTAACTACCTGAATGCTTGGGGTGTCGGTTTCAAGCTTAGATAAGGAAAATGACTTGTTTACTGAATTGTCTGTAGCAAACTGAGTTGGCTGCTGTTCAAGTGTAGTTGATGATCTTCCTCGATCTGAAGTAGGGTTAGATGTCGAATCGCTGGTTAATGGTAGGGTTGGCTGCATACGTTATGTGAGACTGAAATTTTTTTGGCTGATCTGACTTTATACTATAACCCAAAAATTACTATATGTAGCGTTATAAAATTACTATATGTAGCGTTATAAAAATACTATTGAGCTTATATTACTCTATATGTAGCCAAGCTCTTTTTTTAAACAAGCTAATTATTGCCTATTTACCCATTAACTATCATTGCTATATATTTATATTGCCTTTTATACTGATCTGCAAATAGTATAATTTCTAGAATATTCGTGTATTCCTAGCATTGAGCCAAACTAATTAAATTGCAGAGTGAATAATCTACCAAGTGAAGTTTATCTAAATCATCCTACTTTCGGACTTCTATACAGAATATGTCTTCTCAAGGATAATCAAGAATTATTTACCACCCTCTACGCTCAACGTTTGTTTTTTAAAGTGACGTTCAACAGTGATTCTTCGTCATTCGATCCTATTAGTAGGACAGACGCTCGAATGTTGGTAGAAGGTATGCTGCGCCGACTATTATTAGATCGCGAAATGGAAAAACATGAGCAACTTAAAGCGATTTACGAACGCACTTTCTTTTAATTTCCAATTCTTGACTTGACTTTAATGACAGGATCTATCGCCAAAAAAATCAATTTAATTAAACAGAAAATTCCCCAAAACGTTAAGTTGATCGCCATCACGAAACAAGTAAGCATTGAGGCAATGAAAGAGGCTTATGAGACAGGAATCAGAGATTTTGGGGAAAATCGCCTTCAAGAAGCACTAACTAAACAGCAACAGTTAAAACTAGGAGATATTAATTGGCATTTTATTGGACATATTCAGAAAAATAAAGCCAAAAAAGTTATTGAAAATTTTGCTTGGATTCATTCAGTAGACAGTTTGGCTTTGGCGCAGCGATTGAATAGATTGGCCGAAGAGTTAAATCGTGTACCTAAAGTTTTTCTGCAAGTCAAAATTTTACCAGATCCTAACAAATATGGTTGGCAGGTTACAGAACTTTGGCAAGATTTAGAGCAACTGAATCAATTTAATCAGCTTGATATACAGGGGTTAATGACAATTTTGCCCTTAGGACTTTCTCCCGCACAAACACTAACTGCTTTTCAAGCAACTCAAAAGCTAGCAGCAGCAATTCAAGAGCAGAATTACGCTAATTTGACCATGGAACATTTATCTATGGGAATGTCTGAAGATTACTTACAGGCGATCGCAGCAGGAGCAACTACAATCCGTTTGGGTAGAGCAATTTTTAGCGATGTTAATCCCTAGACGAGTTTTCTAAATTTTGATTGGAATTAGACGCATTTTATAGTTTTGAGTGCGATCGCGATCGCACTCAACTTTTGCAATACAAAAAACTACATAGGTAGTATCAAAATTTCTTTTTGATTATAAGGATTAGAGCTTAGTTGCCAAAAATATAAATAATTGTAAAGAAAAAACAAGATAAACCAATTTAAATCAATAAATAGACTTGACCGTATTTAACATTTGAGGTGATGTGGAGTAGAATCGAGTCGCCAAACAAAATATTTCTGCAAATACAGCCACATTCTCAGTAAAAAACTGAGAATGAAATTGCTAGTTAATTTAAATGTTCAAAGTTGAAACTATCACAAGATAACTTACAAAAATAAGATGTCCATCAAGATGTTCAATTTTTTATTAACTATATAACTCAGCAATAATTTAAAGAAATATTTTAATCAGCCAATTAAAGTCGTAAATTAATTAGGAATCTAAGCAATATGTTAAATACCTTAAAAGAATTTTTTGGATTTGAAGGCGAATACGAAGAAGAAGGTTATGAAGAATGCGATCCTAGCCAAGAAATAAACGGTCAAACCTTCATCGATTCAAGTTCCAATAATCAGCCAGAATTAACTAAAATTGCATCTCCCAGCAATCATACAAATAACCGCAAACAAGAAATGAAGCTAAATAATGTAATCGGTATGCCTGGATTAGCTAACGGTAATTCAGAAGTAGTAGTAATTGAACCTCATTCCTTTGAAGAAATGCCTCAGGTGATTTTGGCATTGCGCGAACGTAAGTCTGTGGTTTTAAACTTAAATGTGATGAACCCCGAAGAAGCTCAAAGAGCAGTTGATTTTATTGCGGGTGGTACTTATGCCATGGATGGTCATCAAGAGCGCGTAGGTGAAAGCATCTTTTTGTTCACTCCTAGCTCAGTCAAAGTCAGTAGTCTATCGGGAATCCTTAAAGACGTACACACTCCAGAGACTCATGTAAGACGTAGTGTACCTGCACCCGATGCTTGGGGACAACAGCCTGACGTAGCTGCTCAGTAAGCTGAATAAATAGTATTATTAGTGGGCGGAAATGAGAGAAGACCCCGCGTCGCCGTCAGAGCGGGTGGAAACGGCTCTGTTTAAGAGCCTTGTTCCACACCCGCTAGCAAGGGAATGCTTCTCGATGCTGCTTCGCAAGCAGCTTATTCTACGCCCAGTGATTAATCACACCATGAAATCTAATAGTATTTGCCTTGGTATCATTGGAGGCGGGGTAATGGCAGAAGCTATTTTATCTCGCCTTCTAAAACAACAAGTTTTCGTAGCTAATAACGTATTAATTAGCGAACCTAGAGGCGAAAGACGTGAAGCTCTGGTTCAGAAATATCAGGTTCAAGTTACAGAAGATAATCAGACGGCGATCGCAGCAGCAAAAATATTATTATTGGCTATTAAGCCCCAGATATTCGATCTAGTAGTCAAAGACATTACTCCTAACAAGCACAGCACCGTAGTTTCAATTTTGGCTGGAGTAACTTTAAATAAACTAGAGCAGGCTTTTCCAGACCAGCCAGTAATTCGTGTCATGCCTAATACCCCCGCTACAGTAGGGGCAGGAATGACGGCGATCGCACCAGGAACAAAAGCAACAAAAGAACACATCCAGCAGGCAAGAAAAATATTTACCGCCGTCGGCGAAGTAGTAGAAGTTCCAGAATCTTCTATGGATGCAGTAACAGGACTATCAGGTTCGGCACCAGCCTTTGTGGCATTGGCAATTGAAGCATTAGCCGATGGTGGAGTTGCTTCAGGACTGCCTAGGGCGATCGCGCTTCAGTTAGCAACCCAAACAGTGTTAGGTACGGCAACCTTAGTTAAAGAAACTCAAATACACCCAGGAGTTTTAAAAGACCAGGTAACAAGTCCTGGAGGAACAACTATTGCAGGGGTGGCTAAATTAGAAAGTCTGGGATTTCGTTCGGCTTTAATTGAAGCGGTCAAGACTGCGACTCAGAGATCTAAAGAATTAGGGAAGTAGATAAAATAATACAGTAGTTTTCAATTGGATAGACTACGTTATTAATTAACTGGTTCTTGAAGCAGTGGTTTTATGCCAGGGAACCTGTCCACCGCCCTGCTTCGCTTTTTAGCTTTTAGCTATTAGCTTTTCAGATTAAACTTGTGTGTTCTACTCAACCCAAAAGAGCAGTAAGATTTTGAATGCAGGCTAGGAGCGATCGCTTGGTTGAAGATAATGAAATTAAATCATGAGAAAATCATTCTAGCTAACGGCGATCGCTCATTAAGCCTAACATGGGACCCAAAATAGCCCCGAAAATAAAGCCTCCCGCGTGCGCCCAATATGCTACTCCAGAAGCCTCTTGTATCCCCAGAGAAGCAACGCTACTAATTGCCTGCTGCACGAACCAAAACCCCAAGAAGAACACGGCAGGGATGCGTACTGTAGTCCAAATAATAAACAAAGGAAGAAGAGTTACAATTTTTGCCCTGGGGTATTTAATCAAATATGCTCCCATAACCCCAGCGATCGCACCGCTGGCGCCAACGGTAGGCGCAGCAGACTGCATCCCAAAAAACCAATGAGTCAAACCTGCTAAAACACCGCAAAGTAAATAAAAGAATAGAAATTTAAAGTGTCCTAGATCGTGTTCGATATTATCACCAAATGTCCATAAAAAAAGCATATTTCCCGCAATATGCAGCAAACCTCCATGTAGAAACTGAGAGGTTATTAGGGTAGCTAGTTCTGGTACAGGCTGATCTAAGGGTGTGCCATTAAAGCTAGCACTCAACTGCTGGGGAATAACAGCATAAAGCTGAAAAAAGCCGTCTAAACCTGAACCCAAAGACATTTCGTGCAGAAAAACTATGACATTGATAGCTATCAAGGCATAAACTACAATGGGGGTGCTGTAGGTAGGATTCTCATCATTAATTGGAATCATACTAAATCTTTAAAGTTAACTAATCCCTAACATAGCTTCTAAAGTTAGATATAGCAGAGAAAAAGTACCGACTAAAAAACCGACTAGAGCGATCGCAGTTACAGGATTTTTCAGAAAAGGCTTTAATTGCTGAAAGAAAAACCAAAAAATTCCCAGGCTAACGCTGATTAAGTAGCGGGGATAGCGAGAAACGTTTTGAAAGAAATCTTGCATTGTATTATTTTAAAAATATAAAATTTTTTTTAATCTTCATTCATTATTCAACATAAAGCCATCAACATTCAATATTCTGTCTCAGACTTACCTAGTTGAGAAGCTTGATATTACTTTTGGCGATTAACGTCTTTAAGAGTGCTGCCAATTCCTTGAATGATGCCTTTGCCTATTAATCCTAATCCTTTGCCGATCACCTGAGTTAAAACAAAAACTACGCCACTACCAATCAGAGCAATAAATTTTCTGGCTAAAGGAGCGATCGCATCACGAATTTCAATGACGATGGTGGTTAACCAAGGAATACCCGATAATTGTTCTAATTCAATTTTGCGGGGAGCATAAAGAAATAAAGTTCGGATACCGTTGCTCAAGATAAAGAGGCGATGGCGACTTTCAAAAATGTTTTGCGGATGTTCAAAATACTTTTCCTGGCGATATTTCCAGGATAATTGATTGCGAAAACGAGCTAACTGGCGATCGCTTTTATACTCTAATTTATATAGTTGATATTTGAAATTTTCTAGGTCATAAAAATTATTTAGCATTACCTGCATAACACCGTTAGCCAGATGAATAATTAAATTGTGCAGTAAAAATTCTATGTGCGCGATCGATTCAGCAGCATCAGACTGATAAATTACATTATCTATAGTTAACCCTGGTTCACCAAGTAGATAGGCAAAAAGCTCTGGAATACCGTAGATATAGTTAAAAATATTTTGCTTAACTACCGTAAATTCCTGCTCAATTAAATTACTTAACTGCTCTTCTTCTTCTATAGTTAATTGTCCATAATATTGCGTAAAAAAAGCCTTGATATTCCATGACCAAATGTCTTGTAAATAATCCAGATAATTCTGGTCTAAAGTATTAGCAATGGGAATTTGGGTAACGGTATCGCCGAGCCGTTTTAGAATTAAATGACACAACCTTTTTTGAATCTCTGGCTGAAGAATATCAATTTCTAAGGGTACATTGGTTCGATTGCTTAAACCTAGCTGGATATCGATCACAACTCGCTCAAAAATTGTTTTGTTGGCAGAATCGGCAAAAACAGGCAAAGGAGTCAACTCTGTGGAAGTAGAAAGAACCAGCTTTCCTTCTGTTGCTTCATCTGGGATATCTTCGCTTAAGACAATTTCCTCTGCCACCAAACGATTAGATAGCCAACGGGCTGTTAATAATTCTCGTTTACGACCAATTAAAAATACTTTATCCCAGTCTGATAAATTAGGATTGCTTAAGCGATCGTCAATGTTTCTCAGAGTCTCTTCAAGTTCTATTCTGCCAGACTGACTCAGGCGAGATAAAGCAGTTTGCCAGAGTTTGGGACGACTTTTTCGGTTATTTTGCCAATAAGTATTGCCATAGGCAACGGTATGTAATCCCTCAATAATAGTATTAATACTAGAACTGCGATCGCAGTAACCCTTGATACCCCAAGACTTAATCTTAGCCAGCTTTTTCGGGGTAAAATTGGGAGTTAAAAGAAACAAGGGTAAGCGAGGATATAGCTGTCTTACCTGTTGACAAAATTCTAAACTAGAGGTTTCTGAAGTGGAGTCATGGAAACCAATACCCACAACTAAGACATTAAGCACCAAGCCTTGAGTCAATTCCCGCCAGGTGTCATTACTCATGTCTCCTTCACCCATAATCATAAAGTTAGGATATTGGGCGATGGCAGTACGTAAACCCAGGCGAAATATGGAATCACGATCAACAATAAACAGTTTAATCTTGTCTGGGGTCATTTCTATCCGCCCTCGGTGCGGTTTCTTCGATGTAGCTTGACAGTTTATCGTCTAGCTTGGCAATAACAATCAATTATTATATTGCTCAACTCAGTATCAAACTAGGAGTACGAGGTATAATAGTCACTTCTTTAGTATTAGTCATCATAGTTTTGAAATTTTAAACTGACGATTATTTGTTAATTTATAGCCTTTTATTTACCCATAGCTGATAAATATAAATATTGTGTCTGAATCACTAAGCGATCGCTATTTTGCCCTCATCGACCAAATCGTCGAGCTTACACTCCAGGGAAAAATCAGCTCTTTTGAGCGAGTTTACAAAATCCTGGTAGAAAAAGTAGACACTGGTACAGGAGAAATATTAGAACGCTGCCTTAATCAACGGATTGAGGCGAGTAAGGCACAATTAGACACTAAACTCAAAGCAGCACGGGTATTAAGAGCATTACAAACCATTGAAAAGCAATGGTTGCGGTGGCAATCAGAGAATCAAGACAGTGCCGAAATCAACGAGACGGCACAAGATATTTTAGCTGCCGATCCTGACGATTACTTTTTAGCCACGGTAGATGCGATCGATCCTAATCAAGATCGACCTTTAAACATCGATCAGCTATATAAATTAGCCGCGAGTTTAAAAGTTGCTGCTGATGGGCAGGAGAATGCAGAAATAGCTCAGTCATGGCAGCAGCTAGCTACAGGTATTACGGGTGGTTTAGAATCTTTTACGTCCTTGGAGGGGGATTTGGTTAGCTGGATGTATGGTTCGGCAAGTAGCTTTGCGGGATTTGGTGCCGAAAAACCAAATCCTTGGCGTATTTGGGCGCAAAAAGTGCCTAGTCCTTTACCAAAACAGCTATTTCAAACCCTAGCGCAACAACAGTCGGCGATCGCTTTTGCCAGGGTTGCCAGTAATTTAGAACTGCAAGCTTGGGTAGAATTGGCAATTTTATTACAGTATCTCCAGCGAGGTTTAGTAACCTGGTTCGATCAGCAGCCCTATAATTCTAAGTTTGGTAAGGAGTTATCTAACAGCACTTTTCTGACTTTTGCCTATATCTGGTGTGAACTGTGGCAGGTATTTGTGGATAGCAAACCTGCCTTAGCCGATGGCTGCTTTTTGGCAATGCTGCAAATTTTACGTACTTTTGCCCAACGCCCAGACTTCCCTCTTTATAGCGGGGTGTTTGCTTCCTTTTCTGGAGACTATTTACAAGATACTTTAGATTATTTTGACGAACCCCTCAAGCAGGTGGAGGGAACAGAAGAAAAAGCGCGTATTCTCACCTTACTGGGCTATTCCCAACGAACACTTGGCGCATATGATAAAGCCGTCGATTTTCATCAAGAAGCCTTAGAGATTGCCATTGAAGCGGATGATTATGCCTGTGAGATCGCCAATCTCAACCATCTTAGCCGTACCAGCGTTAATTTAAAAAAATATAGTGAGGCAATTAACTATAGCCAAAGAGCTTTAATTGCAGCTAGACAGGTAGGAGATAAGTTGGGAGAAGCCAACGCTTCGGTTAACTTAGGGTATGCCCAGGTATTTGCAGCCCGACAGTTGGATAATATGGCACCTGAAAGCTATAGCGAAGCCATTCGTTATTTAGAGCAAGGAGTGGAATTAGCCAAAAAGCAGGGTGATTTACAGAGTCAATCCTTTGGCTGTAGTAGTTTGGGTATTGCCTACGTGATTTTAGAACAGCCAACAGCAGCGATCGCATCTTTAACAAAAGGGGCTGAATTGGCACAGTATTCTAGGGATGTCTATCTTCAAGGGTTAAGCTTTTCTTATCTGGCAGAGGCACACTACAGCATTGAAAATATCCCCACCGCGATCGCCTTTGGCAGTTTGGGAATGTATCTGCTCAATCAAATAAACTCGGTGGAGTGGCGACAGGTAGCAGGTTTGATGTCAATTATCCAAGGACAATTGGGCGAGTCAGACTTTACGGCTATTCTGGGGCAACAGCGAGCGCAAATTATTGGTTTGATTGGCGTAGATGGTTATGATTATCTGCCTAAATTGTTGACAGAATATAAGCAAACTTAAGCTCAGTTAGCTATTTTCATTGATCCAAAGTATTCTTAACGCCATAGTTGCAAAGCCAATTGCAGCAAAAGATTTCAAAAGCTTTTCTGGTAAGAATTGCGCTACCGCACCACCAGCTAAAACGCCGAGAAAACTGGCTAAGATCAGGGCGATAGTTGAACCAACAAATACGGCGCGGGGGTTGTTTGAACTTCCACCCAGAGCGATCGCAGCAAGCTGGCTTTTATCACCAATTTCCGCTAGAAATACTGTAACAAAGCTGATTCCAATTAGTTGCCAATCCATATTTCATTTAACATTTAACAATGGTTCGGACAAAATTTGATTGTTAACAAAATAATAGGTGTTTGAGATTAAGATAGCTAACGATAAATTGTGGTTTTCAAGTTATCTCAACTGGTCTAACTGTCTTCCTCGCGCATTCCCTTGCGCCTGTCGGCGACGCGGTGAAACAGTTACGTTGCGGAGGTTCCCTCCGTTGAGTAAACTGTTGAACCCTTTAGGGGGTCGCTCGTCTAACTGTTGATTTAAACTACAGATTAATAATGTCGCTAATTAACCAGGCGGTAATGATCAACAATAAAATAGCTACAGAAAAATCAAGGGTTTCGGGAGTTAGTTTTTTTGATAGCCAATAGCCAATAGAAACCCCGATCAAACTAGTCGCAATCAAAGCTAAAGCCGCACCTGTAAAAACTACCCAAGGTGCTTGAGATTCAGCACTCATCAAGAGGGTAACTATTTGCGTTTTATCACCCATTTCTGCCAGAAAAATCGTGATAAAAGTAGAGCTAAAAACCACCCAAAAGTTATTTTGCTTTTGCTGCTGTGATGCTGGTACTTTGGTAATTGTTTCTAGAGATTGGCGATCGCTATCCATTAATTTCTTCGATCCAAGTTGAGATATATCCTCACCGTCTTATTAAATAATTAATTGAGTCTTTGCTATTGTCGCAAAGATTGTCTGAAACTCCAACCATTATCTAAACCAGGAAAGATGTTCTGAGCGCGATAAACTAAATACTAGAACAATTAACTTAAATGTTAAATGTTCTAGTATTAAATGTTTTATGTTTTATGCCTTTTTTCCGCCAAGACGAACAGCTAACTAAAGTTGCTCAAAATATTCTGCAAAACGCTAGAGCCAAATTTCCTGACTTAACTAGAGACAA
The DNA here is from genome assembly GCA_038259125.1 of Chroococcales cyanobacterium. Taxonomy (GTDB): domain Bacteria; phylum Cyanobacteriota; class Cyanobacteriia; order Cyanobacteriales; family Xenococcaceae; genus Waterburya. The sequence goes on from JBBSPC010000057.1 coordinate 12,133, forward strand.
GATCGCCATGACCTGGATTGTATATGAAGATCCTGTCATTGTTAATACAGGAGGCGCATTATCTGCTGCTGAATTTTGGCAGTATGAAGTAAAAGGTTATAGCTATCGGGGAGTAGAAAGAATTTATCCTGCTAGTATAGTTAAGCTTTTCTATCTGGTAGCAATACAAGAATGGTTTCAAGGGGGAATGGTAGCTGAGTCTTTAGAATTAGATCGAGCTATACGAGATATGATTATCCTTTCGAGTAATGATGCGACTAATTTAATTGTCGATGTTTTGACAGGTACGACTAGTGGTCCAGAATTATCATCCCAACCATTTAAAACTTGGCAACAGCAACGCAATATAGTTAATCGCTATTTTAAATCTCTAGGCTGGTCAGAATTAGAGAGTATTAACGTCAATCAAAAGACTTGGTGTGATGGTGCTTACGGTCGAGAAAGAGCATTCTTGGGAGAATTGATGGAAAATCGTAATATGCTGACTACCGATGCAGTAACTAGATTGTTACACAGCATTATTGGTGGGGTTGCCGTATCTAGAGAGCGATCGCAAAAAATGATGCAGCTACTAAAGCGTAGTCTCAATCCCGCAGAATTTGTTAGCAGTGATGGCGAAAATCAAATTACAGGATTTCTGGGGGAAGGTTTACCTAGCAACGCTCAAATATGGTCTAAGGGCGGTTGGATGAGTCGAGTACGCCACGATACTGCCTATATTGAAATTCCCAACTTATCTCCTTACTTATTAACTGTTTTTACCGAAGGCAAAGACAATGCCCAGAATAAAAATATTTTACCGTTTATTTCTCAATCTATCGTCAAAGCAGTTAGCAATTAAGATGAAATTACTTGCCTAACCGTTGATAAAGCGTAAAAGGAATTGTTCTACTGTAAGACAAAAAGACTATGTAGCTGGGTCTGTTTTATTGTCCATATTCAGCAGCTTTTGACATCTGCATATACTCTGCATTTTATTTTATATCGGCTATTCTTTCTGAACTAAAGTCACAGATTACTCCGCCCTAAACGGACGGAGCCTTCTTACGAAGTTTGCTCAACGGGGGGAACCCTGGCAATGCAACTTCGCGCTGCTGTGACCGTTGGTCAAGTTAAGCATCTATTAACCAATAGTAGGAATTTTTAAGCTGTAAAAATATCAAGTTAATTTTTTTATAGTTTTGGGAAATCTATATTAAAGGATAAATCTCAACTTAGGATTTAATTATTGATGTCTTACTCCTCTACAGTTGGTTCAAAGCAATTAGATTTAGGATTTTTATTACTGGTTCATCTTGTCTGTGCAGATCAGCAAATTCATTCTGAAGAGATTAAATATTTAAATGAATTAAGCGATCGCGCCAACATCTCACAACAAACTAAAGATGAGATGGATAAGATCTTGGCACAAGATCCGAATCATATTACTGTAGACAAAATTATTAATTCTATCTCTACAAACGAGCAATCAGAATTAATTCGACAGATTCTTGCAATGGCTTATGTTGACGGCGATTTTGCTTCTTTAGAAAAGGAGTTAATCCAAAAAACAGGCACAATTTGGAATTGGTCAGAGAAAGAAATTGATTGGCATCGACAATACGCCGAAAAATTTGCTGACAATCGAAAAGCAAAAGTAAAACAAGAAATACTTTTTAATGGAGAAGAATATGTACAAGCGATTAAAAGTTGTAGCAAAATTGCTCAAGAAGATTATCAGTATGCAGAATTAGCTTTTAATAAAACAGAAGCAACTCTTAAAACATTAATTTTCAGCCTGGGGGAAGTAATGTTAAGAATTGAGGATAAAGATACTAAAGCTACTACGGCTAGAGAAGTTGCCAAACAACTAGACGAGAGTAGAAAACATCTCGATACACAAATTCTTGGAGAATTAAACCAAGTTAAACAGTCTCATCAAGCAAAACAAAGAGCATTGAGCTATTTTACCATTGCTTTTATGGGAAGAACCAAGGCAGGTAAAAGTACTTTGCATTCCATTATTACCCAAGAAGGTTGGGAATCGATTGGAGTAGGAAAACAGCGCACTACTCGCTTTAATCGTATTTACGAATGGAAAAATATTCGGATTATTGATACTCCTGGTATTGGTGCTGCGGATGCTGGTGGGAGAGGCGATGAAGAAATCGCCAAAAGTATCGTTAATGAAGCGGATGTTATTTGTTATGTCGTTACTAATGACAGTATTCAAGAAACAGAGTTTAAGTTTTTAGAACAGTTAAAAGGGAAAACAAAACCATTAATTATTTTACTTAATATAAAACACAATCTTCGCGACTCCAAACGCTTGCAACACTTTCTTCAAAATCCCCACAAGCTATTTGCCAAAGATGGTAAAAGTGGTATTGACGGACATATAAATCGTATTCGTCGTTATGCTAACGAGCATTATGCAAATGACTACTTTGATATCGTTCCTGTAATGCTTTTGGCTGCACAGCTATCGAGTGAACCAGAACATCAACAAAACAAAGACAAACTCTACAAAGCTAGTCGAATACAAGATTTTCTTGATTCAATTCGCGAATCATTAATTAAGTATGGCACAATTAGGCGATCGCAAACTTTTTTGGGTTCTGCGGTTGGCACGATTAAACAACCCGATGAGTGGATAACCAAACAAAAACAAGCTTATCAAAAATTTAGCAACACTTTATCATCCAAACAAGAAAAAATTTGTCAAGATATTAGAAACGCTCAAAGAGATAGTTGTGAATATTTAGAGCAACAAATTCAAGCTGCTTTTCAAGATGTCCTTAATGCCATTCCTCAATTTGCTGAAAATTACTGGGAAACAGATGAACAAGAACTAAACCGAATTTGGAAACAACAGCTAAACATTATGAAGCTGGAAAAGCGTCTTAAACTATCTAATGAAGAAGCTGTTGCTAAATTTAACCAAGCAATAGAAGAATCTTTGGAAGAAGTAGGTAAAGAATTACAGTTAATTTCTAAAATTAATCTCGGTGGTTTTAATCTTAATAACCAAGATTCATTTGATGTGCAAAAGTTATTTAAAATTGGAGGCGGTATTATAGGTTTAGTCGGGGCGGGCTTGATGTTTGTTGCTCCTCCTATTGGTATTGCTGTTGGTTTAGTGGGTGCTGGATTAAATCTAATTTCTAACTGGTTTACATCAAAAGCAGAAAAACGTCGTAAAGCTGTGGAACAAATAAATCGTTCTCTCCGTTACCAAGTCTTGAAGCAAAGACGAGCTATTACTGATAAAGCAATTGAAAATCTCGAAAAATATTCTTCTGATATATTCACAAGTATCAACAGTTATTTTGATGAATTGACTGAAGGTTTGGATGATATCTCAAATCAATTACAAAAAGCTCAAAGCAGTTTAGAGGCAACGGTTAACTATCTAAATTCTGGATATGCCAAGCGCATAATTGATTGGTCAATGGAGCAATACGAACCATTAACTGTTGAAAATGTGAAAAAAGCTATTGCTAAAGTTGAGCGCAATTTTGGGCAAAATATAACTATTCAGACTAAAGCTGAAATTGAGCTTAAAAAATCTTTGTCAGAAATAAAACAAGTAATTCAAGAAGATATCTCAATCAAGCCTTACTAAAATATTAATTTTCTAGCCAAAATACGCTAATAAATATTACTAGGTACATGATGATGAATCAAAATAATCAACAATTTAATGCTGCTGCTATTATCGAAAAATTTAATTATGCTTGCAAAAACCTAAATTGTTTTCTGACAGAAAAATCAAATGAAAATTTTAATCAAATTAAAACTAAGTTAGATCTGGATTTACAGAATTATAAACAAGAAGGTTTGATTAGTATGGCATTTATTGGGCAATATAGCGCGGGTAAATCAACGATTATTTCTGCACTTACGGGAAAAAGAGATATTAAGATTGATGCAGACATTGCCACAGACAAAACCGCTAGCTATAACTGGAATGATATTAAGATCGTTGATACTCCTGGCTTGTTTACAGATCGCGAAGATCACGATGCTATTACCTATGAAGCGATCGATAAAGCTGACTTACTGGTTTTCTCTCTTACCTATATGCTGTTTGATTCTGTGACAGTAGAAAACTTTAAAAAGCTTGCTTATGAAAAAGGATATGCTTGGAAAATGATGCTCGTAGTTAATAAGATGTCTGACGAAGCAGGGGAGGAAGCAGAAAAAATAATTAACTATCGTCATAGTTTGGCTGAAGCACTAAAACCATATTCCCTTGATGATTTTCCTGTATGTTTTATTGATGCCAAAGATTATTGCGATGGTGCGGATGAAAATGATGAATTTCTATGTGAAATTAGTCGCTTTGAGACTTTTATTCAAGCCTTAAATCAGTTTGTCGAACGTCGTGGTTCACTGGCAAAGTTAGATACCCCCGTTCGCATTACTTTGAGTGCAGTTAACGACATACAAGTCGAACTTACCCGTAATTCAGGAGGGGATTCAACCTTTTTTGAAATTCTCAATCAGTTATCTCGCCAGGTAAAAAATGAACGTAACCGCGTCAAAATTAAAATTCAAAGTATCGCTTTAAGATTAGCTGCTGCGATCGCCCTAGAAGGAGTAGAATTAGCTAGCTATGTTGGCAACGTTAGTAGTGAAACTGAATGGGAATACAAGCAAAAAACTGTCAATCTAGAAATAGAAAAACAGTATGAAAAAGCTGGGCGAGAAATACAAGCTGTCTTTGATGAAGCGATTAAAGATATTAGACAAGAAGTAGAATCAGTATTGCAAGGCAATTTAGCTCAAGCCTATATTGCGTATATAGAAAAGTCTTTAGATGCTTCAGTGAATCATATTTATGAAGGAATCGATCTTGACGTATTAAGAAATCAGTTCAGTAAACTAAAAGGTATTGCTGAATTGGCAGGAGCAAATATTTTAAAAAATGCCAGTAGAAGCTTTTTAAACACTGCTGGCAAAACTGGCTTTCTACGCGGTATGGATGTTGCTGGCGGTGGTTTGCATCAAGCAGTTTTAGGTGTTGGTAAAGCTGTTGGCTTCAAATTTAGACCTTGGCAAGCTGTAGGCATGGCTAAAAATATTGGTAACTTTGCTAAGATGTTGGGTCCGATTTTTGCAGTTGGTGCTTTGGCTTTTGACTTAGCAGAAGTTGAAAAAGAAAGAAAAATAGAACAACAAATGGCTGATGCACGTCGGCAAATTACCAGCCAGTTTCAAAAACTAGCTAAAGATTTAGAACATCAGGTAGAAATTCAATTTTATGAATTCGACAAACAAGTTTATGGCGAGATAGAACAAATAATTGCTGAAGCAAGAAAACAAAATGAAGATGCGATCGCATCTTCAAATACTTGGATGAAAGAACTGTTAAACGTTCGTGGATCTTTTAACGAAATATTGGCGAAAATTAGTTCTTTTAGCTGTGGAGATGGCAAATAAGCCATAAAGCAGAATATTAAAATCAAAGATTTTGGTTGTATCTTTCTATCTTTTGTACAGCATTGGTGATTGTATTCGCCATCTCATAATACGCTCTCCAACGGTTTGAATTCCAAAAAATAGGCATATTCTCATCTAAATGCCAAATTCTGCCGATTCTTTGATTATTGATATTACAAATAATGGCAGAGTTTTACTAACGTTACGCCTTATTTTTGGGTAATAATTGGGTAAAATTCAAACTTGTCCAGCCAAGTTGAACTCAAATCAATTTATTGAACAATCCTGAAACCAAGACTCTGCATACTTTTGATGGGCGAAGAGAGACTCGAACTCTCACGATTTCTCGCCACATTTTGAGTGTGGTGCGTCTACCAATTCCGCCACTCGCCCGTGAGTGAACTTTCATCAGTATAGTCTATGTTAGGTAATTGATACAAGCTATTTTGAACAAGTAAATTTCTTAACTCAAAGATATCTAAAGAAACGCATTTAGAGAACAGAAGTTATTAAGAATTGCCAAAATAGAAACATATGTTATTTGAGTCATGGCGATCGCCTTTGCGTATGAATTTATCTAATCAGTTTTCCCAATCTCAGCCGACCATCATTCGCTTAGAAGCAGTAGAAAAAGTTTACGGTAGTGGCAATACAGCAGTTCATGCCTTAGATAAGGTCGATCTTACTATCCATCAGGGGGAATACTGTTCGATAATGGGTGCGTCTGGTTCAGGCAAATCTACAGTCATGAATATAATTGGCTGTTTGGATCGACCAACCGCAGGAAAATATTATTTAGACAATATAGCAGTAGCAGGATTAGTTGATGAAGATTTAGCAGAAATTCGCAACCGCAAAATCGGCTTTGTGTTTCAGCAGTTTCATTTATTGCCTCAAGTTAGTGCCTTAGAGAATGTTATGTTGCCCATGGTTTATGCAGGAGTACCTAGCAAGGAAAGGCAGGAAAGAGCAGCCCTAGCCTTAGACAAAGTTGGTTTAAGCAATAGAGTTCACAATCGACCCAATCAGCTTTCTGGAGGGCAACAGCAGCGAGTTGCGATCGCTAGAGCTATTGTTAACGAACCATTATTATTGTTGGCAGACGAACCCACTGGAGCGTTGGACTCTCATACAACTAAAGAAGTATTAGCAATTTTTGGCGAACTACACTGTAGTGGCATTACCGTAGTTATGGTAACTCACGAGTCTGAGGTAGCTAAACTAACTGAAAGAATTGTCTGGTTTAAAGATGGTCAAATAGTTCACTCTCACCTCACCCCTGAAGAAATGATTGCCGTAGCAGTGGCTACTTAGTCTATATATATGTTCACTGCCACGGCGAATTATAAACCAAAAGATCGTCAAGTGCTAAGTAAAATGTAGTTTTGTATACTATTATGATTAATAGTAAGCACATCACATATTGCTTTGAAGGCAAAAAGTGAGAATTAATTAAGTCGGTAGACAAAGGTGGATTTCAAGAGCGAAAAGCATTTATCTGTACGTCCAGGCGTTCAGCAAGCAACAATGGATTATTCTCAGCTAGAACCTACTTATTCTTCGCGCTATGATGCCAAAGCGATCGCGTCTCAGTATCGTTGGCGACCTTTGCGGGTAATCTGGCGGGCGATCGCCGTTATTTGGCTCTTTGGCAATTTTGCCCTGCATCTCTTATTAGATAAATGGACAAATAAAGTAGAAAAGAATCGGCAAAAGCGAGCTATTGAACTGCGCCGAGTCTTAACTAAACTAGGTCCTACTTATATCAAGGTAGGACAGGCTCTTTCTACCAGACCTGATTTGATTCGCAAGGATTTTTTAGATGAGTTAATTAAGCTCCAGGATCAGCTTCCAGCTTTTGATAACCGAATTGCTTTTAACATCATTGAATCAGAGTTAGAACGCTCTATCGAAGAAGCCTATCGAGAATTTTCTTCTAATCCCGTGGCTGCTGCCAGCTTGGGTCAAGTATATAAGGCGGTGCTGCATACTGGCGAAGATGTGGCGGTAAAAGTTCAACGTCCCAATTTACGTCCCACACTCACCCTCGATCTTTATTTAATGAGACGTATAGCAGTTTGGGTAGAGCCTTGGCTACCGTTAAACTTGGGTCATGACTTGGCTCTAATTGTTGATGAATTTGGGATGAAACTATTTGAAGAAATAGATTATTATCACGAGGCAAGAAACGCCGAACAGTTCGCTCTCAATTTCGCTGGCGATCCTGATGTCAAGGTGCCAGTTATTTATAACCAGTTTAGTAGCGAAAAAGTTTTAACCTTAGAGTGGATTGACGGCATCAAGCTAACTGACTTAGATAAATTAGCAGCAGCAGGTTTGGATGCAGACAATCTGATTAAAATTGGTGTAACTTCAGGCTTGCGTCAGCTATTAGAATATGGCTTTTTCCATGCCGATCCTCATCCTGGTAATCTCTTTGCTACCCCTGATGGTCGCATGGCTTATATCGACTTTGGCATGATGGATCAGCTTAGTGAGTCGATGAAAGAAACTATAGCTAGTGCTGTAGTGCAGCTAATTAACCGTGACTATCAGAGTTTGGCAAGAGATTTTGTCAGCTTGGGTTTTTTGACTCCTGAGACGGATATTCAGCCTATTGTCCCGGCATTAGAAAAAGTTTTGGGTAATGCCATCGGTGAAAGCGTTGGTGATTTTAACTTTAAGACCATTACCGACGAGTTTTCTGAACTAATGTACGAATATCCTTTTCGTTTACCTGCTAAATTTGCCCTGATTATTCGCTCTCTGATTACCCAAGAAGGATTAGCACTTAGTCTTAACCCTGACTTTAAAATTGTTGAGGTATCTTATCCCTATGTATCTCAAAGACTTTTGACGGGAGAGTCTCCGCAGTTAAGACGACGCTTACTAGATGTCTTAATTCAAGACGGCAAATTCCAGTGGACTAGACTGGAAAATATGATTGCGATCGCCAGCGCAGACGATAACTTCGATCTATTGCCTACAGCCCGTTTAGGCTTACAGTATATTCTTTCAGAAGAAGGTCAATATTTGCGCCAGCAGCTACTTATTGCTCTAACTGAAGGCGATCGCCTGCATACTGATGAAGTAAAAAGACTCTGGAGCTTAATTCAAGACGATATTAAACCGCAAAAGATACTTGACCTAGCTTTTAATACTTTTCGTCAGATTTCTGCTGATAGCGTCGCTGCGATTATTCCTTCTGCTACCACTTCGAGATAAAGTAATAAAGCATTTAGTTTGAGTTTTAAAGTTAATAATTTTATGTATTATTTCCCCCAGCCACCTTTTCTTGCAGCCCTGATTGGCTTATTTATTGCTTTTACTTTTGGTTTGGTGTTTGAAAAATTAATCGAACAAAAATTACAGGAATCATATAGAAATTCTGAGGCAGAAAATTCTTTTAAATTGGATAATCCCGTCATAGTTGCTAGTTATTTCGGAACTTGTTTTGGATCTTGGCTGTTTCTGGGAGGAGGCTTTTTGATCTTTAGTTTTGGAGTTATTCCCGCCTATGGTGTTGCTTTATTACTCACTATTGTTACTGGAGCGTTGATTTGGGAGCAATTAGGTGAAGTTTTGTTACAGATAAAAGCAGGCGGTCCTGAGTCTTTAAGCTTAGATTGATATGACAACTATAAACAGTATTAAAGATAGCCAAAACTTATTCTGATTAACTAACTCTTGTCGTCAAATCCAGAGAATGCAAGAATAAGAGGAGTTATTAAAAAAAAATAAAAGTAATCAATAATTAGTAACTTAACCAATAACTTTATCAAATTAAGTTCAGGAGATAATCCTAATGGCTGAAGAAAATAAAACCAGCAGTATTCAGGCAAATGAAACTAACGCCAAAACCACAGCTACTAAAGCCAAAGCTATGAAGACAGACGATAAAGCCTTATCCTTATCGGTTCAGCCTAGGGCAATGCTACCTCAAAATAGACCAATCGAACCAAGTCACATAGAAATAGTTCACACCTATTCTTCTGTCGGCTCAGATCGTCCAGTTTCCAAAGGTACTGTTGAATTTAGTAGTACTATAGCCATATCAGGAAATCGTCCTATTGCTGCTAGCACGCTTCAAATCAGCGACTCTTATATGATGGGAAATCGCCCCATAGCATCTAATGAATCAGATGAGACTGATAGTCTTATGGGATATCTAGACTAACTACTTGCTCTAAGCATGAGCAAAAAAGACGAGGAAAGTAAAGCCTGAAACAATAACGTATACCTCTACTCTCCTCGTTTTATTATTTAACGTTCAATACCAAGACAAGCTTTTGATACTGAGTTGCGAACTTAACAAATGACCATTCAGGCGATCGCCAATACAAAAATTAACGAATCCTCACCTCCCAGACTCAAAATAATTTAAATTAAGCTTATAGATAACTAAAAAAACTGAGAGAGTCACTAAGTATGGTTTTGCATCGTCACTCAATTAAACCAATCCCATCTTTCAGAAAAGAAGCAGCGCATCAAGCCTTTCCCAAAGGTGATCTCGATCACCTTTGAAGTAAGCGTTACGTATGACTCTATTTAATCTGCGCCAAATACAATTGTAGTTAAAATAATATTTTTTAATAAAATGACTATTTTTAACTACGACAAAACAAATATTTCTTATCAATCAAAATTTCTTGATCCTCCTTGGAACAAATCAGCTAATTCCATCGGTGTGATAGCTATTGTAATTGCTACATTTACCGCATTTTCGAGTAGCAGATTTCTGAACAAGGTTTCTCCGTTCATTTTTGCTGGTGTTTTAATACAGACATCTATCAAGTCAAAGGAAATTGAAGACATTAAAAAAAAGACAAAATCTAATCTAATAACCATCAATCGTGTTGAGTCGAGATTAGATTCAAATGATAAAGAAATAAAAAATTTGCTTGTTAAGCTCTCTAAAATTAAAGCACAACAAGAGCAAAAACTCGAAATAGATTTGGATACTTTAGCATCTAAAATTGCTGAGATTGAAGTACAGTTTGAATCCAATCAAGTATCTAATGATTTAAGCTTAATTAATAAAAAAATAGAACATTTAGCTTTAGAGTTTTCTAAAGTTAAAATGCAACAAGAGCAAAAACTTGAAATAGATTTAGATTCTGTAACAGCTAAGATTACTCAGATTGAAGCTCAATTTGACGACTATTTACCTAAATCTCATTTAGCTCCATTTAGAAATAAGTTTTCACGACTAAGCAATCAATATATAAAAGGTAAATTATTGACTCCAGATGCTTTGCTGAAGGTAGATCAATTAGAAGAAGAAGTAAGTAAATTATGTAATATAGTTAATGATTTATTTAAGGCAAATAAGAAACAGTTGGCTATAAGTAATTCTAGTAAAACTGAAGATCAAGAAGTAGTTCGTTTTCCTACTACAAATAGCTGTGGTGATTTACCGCGAAAAAAACCTGAAAGACCTAAAAGCGATCACGTAGGGATATTTGTAGACGGTACAAATATTTCAATTTCTGCTCAAGAAGTTTGGAATTGTTACCCAGCATGGGATCGTTTGTTAATTTGGCTCAAAAAAGAATCAGTTGTCTGCAATGCCCGTTATTATGACAGCTTTAGTGAAAATAAACGGACATTTTTAACAGCGGTAAAAAATAAAGGATATCAGGTTATTACTAAACCTATTATCGAACGCCATAATGGGACAACTAAAGGCAACTTGGATATTGAGATGGCTAACGACATTCAAGCTTGCATTGAGCATTATGATACTTTTGTCATAGTTAGTTGCGACGGAGATTTTCTTGATACAGTGAGAAAATTACGCAGCATAGGAAAAAGAGTAGAAATAGTCAGTTTCTTCAGCCGTACTCATACACCTTTAACAGAAAGTGCAGATTCATATACAGATCTAACAAATCTTCAAGTAGAAATTAGTTATTAGCAAAAAATACCAACCCTTTCGTTGAAGGATTGAATATTTAAAAGCACATAATATAGCGATCGCTCTAATGAATCATTGTTAGGGCGATCGCTATATTTTTATGATGCTACTTTAGATTTTGACCAAATGCCATTTTCGTCTTCATCGTATTTGTCTTCAATAGTTGCCCAAGCTTTATGCTCTGCTTGAGTTTCATCATTTGTTTCCTCAAATGCAGCATTATAACTGGCGATAAAATCTTGCTGCGCTGCCTCACTTAAATGAAAGCGAATTTCAGGGGATAAATCTTCTGCTTTTTCACAGCGACCAGGACAAGGACGAGGCAGTGTAGAGTCATTGATATGAATCTCTTCTCCCCCTGCGCTTTCGATTAATAGCTGATATTCTTCAGATTTATTAGCTGGAACTTCCGCCATCAATAAAAATTCACCAGCCTTAACCCGTGTCTCGTAAACCGCAGCCTTTTCCTTTGGCATTCCCAAAGTAGCTAAAGCCGAAGCTAAACCAGCACCCGCACTTCCGGCGATCGCCCCAGTGGCAGCACCTAGGAGTACAGAGGTTATTGGTCCAGCAGCTACAACCGAACCAATAAAGGGAATAAATAGTACGCCAATACCAGTAAATAAGCTTAAAAGAGAACCAAATAAAGAGCCGAAAACAGCACCAGTACGTAAGCCACCCAGCACAACGTCTTTTTTACTGATAAATCCAGTAATGCGAGTTTGAGATTGAAAGTTTTGCCCCATTACCGAAATGTGGTCTTGAGGTACGCCACGATCAATCAAACGACGGACAATATTATCCACTTGTTCTTCTTCTTTTAATGCTGCGGTGATAGTACGTTCGGCTGTATAATCTGCCATCTTTTTTTAATTCCTCCTCAAAAATGCTTTTGTTTATGGTTTCTGACTAGACAAAATTTATTTAAGCATTAACAGTTGGTTTAGTTTCTGCTTCAGGGCGATCGCCACTAGGCTCTATTTCTTCACCTTCTAAGAAAGAACGTAACATCCACGCCATTTCTTCATGCTGTTCCATCAATCCTGTCAGGAAATCAGCCGTACCTTCGTCGTGGAACTGTTCGCCACACTTGTCGATGTCTTCTCGTAAATCGCGAATAACTAGCTCGTGATCCTGTACTAAACGGCTTACCATCTCATTAGCGTTAGGTAAATCGTTAGAGTGTTCTGAGATAGTACCATATTGAATAAATCCTGCTGCTGTGCCTATAGGATAACCACCCAAGGCGCGTACTCTTTCGGCTGTTGCATCTATATTGAGAGTTAAAGCCTCGTAGTGTTCTTCCCAAAGGGTATGTAGGGTACGAAACTGAGGACCAATAACATCCCAATGATACTTTTTAGTTTTGATGATCAATAAGTATTGGTTGGCTAAATCTCGATTCAAGAGTTCTATTACGCCATGTCGCTGTTCTTCTGTTAGACCGATATTTAACTGTCGCATGAGTATAAAGATAATTGCTTGTGTAACTTCATCTTTATTAGAGCAACATTTCAAGCGATCGTACATCTACATATGGAAAGATTTTCAGCGATCAATGTCTGACCAGAGAGATAGACAATAAGATTTATATATATCTACCTTGAGAATGATAAATACTAAAAAAATATCATCTAATCTGGCGTATAGCATATAATTTATTGATAGCAGTAACAATTGGATACTTTGTAATTAAAATTTACAAATTGCTCAAGATCTATAACCTAGCCAGGAACATATGCCAGACCATCAAAAGCTTACCCAAGAAGAACTTAGATTACAAGAAGATAAAGAGCGTAAAGCATACTGGCGCAGATGGGGATGTTATTTAAGCGATCGCCAGTGGGGAACTGTACGGGAAGACTATAGTGCCGACGGTTCAGCTTGGGATTACTTTGATTTTGAACAGTCTCACTATCGGGCATATCGTTGGGGAGAAGATGGTATTGCGGGTATTTCTGATAATCATCAAAGGTTATGTTTCTCTCTATCGCTTTGGAATGGGAATGACCCTTTTTTAAAAGAAAGATTTTATGGTTTAACCAACTCTCAAGGTAATCATGGTGAGGATGTCAAAGAGTATTATTTTCACCTCGATAATACTCCTACCCATTCTTATATGAAGTTTCTCTACAAGTATCCTCAAGCAGCTTTTCCCTACTCCCAGTTAGAACAAAAAAACAAAGAAATAGGTTTATCTGATCGAGAGTTTGAATTAATCGAAACAGGAATTTTTGAGGACAACAAATATTTTGATGTTACCGTTGAATACGCCAAAGCCAGCGATGAAGATATTTTAATTTATATTCAAGTTGCTAATCGCGCAGCAGAAAGTGCAACCATTCATTTATTGCCTACACTCTGGTTTCGTAATATTTGGTCTTGGGGTTATGAGGTTGAGAAACCTAAATTAAAAATATACGATCGCACAGAAAACTATAGCGTTATTGAAACACAGCATCCTGATTTGGGTAAACGATGGCTGTATTGCGCCCACGATGACAATACGCCCTTACTGTTTACGGAAAATAACACCAATTATCAAAGGTTATCTCAGATAAAAAACGATTCCCCCTATGTTAAAGATGCTTTTAATAGTTATGTAGTAGACAAAAAAGAAGACGCAGTTAATCCTGATAATATTGGCACTAAATTCGCTATTCATCACGTTCTAGAATTAGATGCAGGGGAAACTACGGGTATACAGCTAAGACTATCTAATCAGCCAGATCTGAAAACACCTTTTGGGCAAACTTTTAACGACACCTTTCAAGTACGTCAACAAGAAGCCGACGAATTTTATCAGCGCGTATCTCCTCATCAAAAAAGCCTAGAATTACAAAATATTGAACGCCAGGCATTTGCAGGGATGTTATGGAACAAACAATATTATTATTATGTAGTTGATACTTGGCTAAAAGGCGATCCATCTCAACCCAAACCCCCTGAAAAAAGGAAGAAAGGCACAAACAGTAACTGGATACATCTTCATACTGATGATGTCATATCAATGCCCGACAAGTGGGAATATCCCTATTTTGCAGCTTGGGATTTAGCCTTTCACATGATTCCCTTAGCAGCGATCGACCCTGACTTTGCCAAAAAACAGCTACAAAGACTTACCCGTGAATGGTATATGAACCCTAACGGACAAATGCCTTCCTATGAATGGAATTTTAGTGGTGTTAACCCACCGGTTCATGCTTGGGCTGTATGGCAGGTATACACCATTGAACAAAAAATATATGGGCGTTCGGACAAGAAGTTTTTAGAGAGAGTTTTCCAAAAGCTATTACTTAATTTTACCTGGTGGGTAAATCAAAATGATGACGAAAATAATAATGTTTTTCAAGGTGGGTTTTTAGGTTTAGATAATATTGGCGTATTTAATCGTGGTGACTTGCCGACAGGAGGTAGACTATCACAGTCTGATGGTACTAGCTGGATGGCAATGTATTGTTTAGACTTACTAACTATTGCCCTAGAGTTGGCACAAGATAACGATGTTTATGAAGACATCGCCAGTAAATTCTTTGAACACTTTCTCTATATTGTCGATGCCATGAACCATCTAGGTACAGAAGGCGCAGACTTATGGAATGAAAAAGATGGTTTTTATTATGATGTTTTGCATCTTCCTAATGGTGAAAATATCGATCTAAAAGTGCGATCGCTCGTGGGTTTAATTCCTCTACTTGCTGTAACTACTATTCGACAAGAGACTTTAGAAAAACTACCCAGCTTTAAAAACCGTATTGATTGGTTTATTAATGAACGTCCTCAGCTTAGTCGCAACCTCGCCTGTATGGAAGGATGCGATAATGATTCTAGTCGTCTATTGGCAGTAGTTAATGAGGATAGGCTGCGTCTTTTATTAGAGAAAATGCTAGACGAGACTGAATTTCTCAGTGATTATGGCATTCGTTCGGTATCTAAACATCATCAAGAACATCCCTACATCTTTAAGACTGATGAAAAAGAATATGACGTAACTTATGAACCAGCAGAGTCGCCGACCAAAATGTTTGGCGGTAATTCCAACTGGCGAGGGCCTATTTGGTTTCCTGTAAACTATCTGCTAATGGAATCCTTGCAAAGATTTGACTACTATTATGACGGTAACTTTAAAGTAGAATGCCCCACAGGTTCGGGTACAATGCTAAGTCTTAAGGAAATAGCATCAGAATTAGAAAGAAGATTGATCAATATTTTTCTACCCAAAACTAGCGGAGAAAGACCAGTATACGGAGATTTTTCCAAATTTAAGGACGATCCTCACTGGCAAAACTTGATTTTATTTCATGAGTATTTTCATGGCGATAATGGCGCAGGTTTGGGTGCATCTCATCAGACTGGCTGGACTGGTTTAATCGCTGAGTTGATTATGCAAAAAAGTGAGAATGAGAGTAAAGATTGATTCTATTTAGGGGCAATGGCGATAAGCTGAATGGTCAGAACTACGTTCAACTCTTTTTAATCAAAGAAATGATAAGTAGTTTTCTAATACCAAATAGAAAAAAGAACGCAACAGATCGCTCGTAGGGCGAGGCACACCCCACCCCTCACAAGGGTAGGTTTTTTACAATCAAGAAGAATCAGAGAAAGCCAAATCGCTGAAATGACTGAAGGGCAAAGGAAACAAGCGACCAAGAGTGAGAGATTCACCCGAATCGCAGTTGCGCTACGACAGTTAACAAACCATTAACAAAACAAGAAAGAGAATAAGCACAAGCGGCTTGAGAAGGT
>JBBSPC010000058.1:0-28115 GCA_038259125.1 Chroococcales cyanobacterium
CCATCAATTCAAAGGTTGCATCCTTTGCTTTGCCAAGGAAATCGAATAAGTTTCTTGACGGAATTTTCGATATCGGTCATATTTCATCATAGGGAGGGTTTGAATTCTTAAGCTATTTTCATTTTCTCCCTATTCATCCTTCATTCTTTCTTGTTTTTTCTTCCAGACTGTTCCTTAGTCTAAACTACAGATCTAACCAACTGAAGAAAAATAAACTTTAGATTTTACTGGATCGGGATTCATGGTTTGATCTCCTTCTTGCCATCCCGCAGGGCAAACTTCATCGGGATTATTCTGTACGTGTTGAATTGCTTTTAGGGTACGTAAAGTTTCATCGACGCTGCGACCAAAGGAAAGGTTGTTAATCGTTGCGTGTTGAATAATGCCTTCTTTGTCAATAATAAATAGACCTCTTAGAGCTACTCCAGCTTCGGGATCTAAAACATTATAGGAATTGCTAATTTCTTTTTTGATATCAGAAACCAAAGGATAAGCAATATCACCAATACCGCCTTCTTTGCGCTCAGTTTGCATCCAGGCTAGATGAGAAAATTCACTATCTACGGATACGCCTAAAATTTCTGTATTTAAAGATTCAAACTCTGTATGGCGATCGCTAAAGGCGATAATTTCAGTAGGACAAACAAAAGTAAAATCTAATGGATAAAAAAACAAGACAGTATACTGACCACGATAATCAGAAAGCTTTATAGTCTTAAATTCTTGATCGAATACAGCCGTCGCCATGAATTCAGGTGCTTCTTGCCCTACTCTTAAACATCCTTCTGTAGTCATATTTTTTATCTCCCTAAATACCAAGCAGGATTGGTTTACAATTTATATATATTTTACGAATCTTAATCAATATATCATAGTCGCACTTTAGACATCTTCAGATACTCGAAGAAATTATTGCCTCACACAGCTAAGATTTTAATTACTCAAATCTTCGATCATTTGTAGCGTTAATTTTTCAACGTTACTTAAGACAACTTCCGCACCTGCTGACATTAATTTTTGGGCATAATCAGCTTGTCTGTCGGCAGTTTGCACATGAGGCGGGAGTATTCCTACTCCAATCCATTTACGTTCTGGGGCAATTTCTCTAGCTTTGACTACGGTATACATATCAGCTACCGTGTCACCTAAATAAAATGCAGGAACAGTGCTTGGATTTGTTTCCACTTGAGATATAACATCAAACATCCCTGTAGGATCGGGTTTACTCGGCACGTCTTCCATTGCTACCAAAATTGGATGATTTAGCTTTAATCGCTGTTTTAAAATATATTCTGCTGAACCTCTAGTTGCACCGCTAAAAAATCCCCAGCCAATTTGGTTGTCGCTTAACTGTTGCAAATATCTTGGGGATACGAGCAAAGGCTCGTGAGCAATGTATCCATCGAAAAGTTCTGGATTGTTACCCCGATAACGAGATTGGAAAAATTCAACCAGGCAGTTATAGTTTAACTGAATTTCATCGCGAGTTTTATCTACCGCTTCAAAATAACGATAGACTAATTCTTGAGATGCTTCCCAATCATTATTCCAAATTCCCTCTGATTTTAAATTGTCTAAGTCTTCCATCGTTGGTCGCCAACTTCCACCCGTAAACTCTTCTACGGTATCGGCGATCGCTTTTCGATAAGAATTACCCACATCCCGAATTACCCCGTCAATATCAAAAATAACAATTGCCGTTAATTGATTTTTATTCATGTTCGCAATCTTGTATAATTATCATTGGCTAAATATGTAAAGTATTTCTTAATATAATTATTCGGAGGTTTAATTGGAGTCAGAGACAAGGTTTAAATTAAAAGTTTTGTGGTTAGATAAGAACGTTGCGATCGCAGTAGACCAGATAGTAGGCAAAGGTACAAGCCCTTTAACAGCTTATTATTTCTGGCCTCGTAATGATGCGTGGCAACAGTTAAAAGACGAAATAGAATCAAAACACTGGATTGAGGAAGCAGAAAGCATCGAAATTCTCAACCAAGCTACCGAAGTCATCAACTTTTGGACAGAAAGAGGCAAGACTACTCCCATGACTCAAGCGCAGACCAAGTTTCCTCACATTGAATTTACTGGAACTAATTAAAAACTATTAAAACAGACAAGTAATCTAAATTTAACCCTCAAAATTTAGAATCCTAATTACTTCAATAAATCAAATAAAAAAGGGCAGCAACAGTTAGATTCTGCCCTTTTTCTATATCCACGTTTTCCAATATTATAAATTGCAAAAACAGAAGAAACTACATATTATTAGCGTAGTTCCTTATTCCTTATACTTTATCCATTCCTATACCTCACCCCCAGCAGCTTGAAAACGCGCTCTAGCTTTTCGCATTGAGCTTTCAGCCTGAATTCTCTCCTGACGATCTTCGCTATTTTCTACCTTCTGAAGACAAGACCGTGCCTGCTCATATTCAGAACGAGCAGTGTCTCGATCAATATTATCTCCTAATTCTGCACCGTTAACTAAGATTTTGATTTCATCGTTTTCCACTTCGGCAAATCCACCCATCAGGGCGATGGATTTCCATTCTTTTCCAGGGCGAACACGCATTACACCAACTTCTAATGCAGTAAGTAGAGGCGCGTGACCTGAAAGAATTCCTAATTGTCCTGTGGTACTAGGTAGAATAATTTCGTCTACACTATCGTCCCAGACTGTTTTATCTGGAGTAATTACTTTTACAGTTAACGCCATTTTATCAATTATCAATTATCAATTATCAGTATCTAAACTAGTAGTAACCAGCAATCAAATAAAAGCAAAGTGTTTAACGCTCAACTAGACATTAACAAGTTAATTTGCGTTCACTAATTACTGATTACTGGTTATTAATAACTAAATTTATGCAGCAGCTTTTAGTTTTTCAGCTTTTGCTTTTGCTTCGTCGATGTTACCTACTAGATAGAATGCTTGTTCTGGCAAATCATCTAATTCACCTTTCAAAATAGCCTGGAAACCTTGAATAGTTTGCTCAAGGCTTACATATTTACCAGGTGAACCTGTAAATACCTCAGCTACAAAGAAAGGCTGAGACAAGAAACGTTCGATTTTACGAGCGCGGTCTACTATAATTCTGTCATCTTCTGATAGTTCATCCAAGCCAAGAATAGCAATAATATCCTGTAGCTCTTTGTAACGTTGTAAAGTAGACTGCACGGCGCGAGCAGTATTATAGTGTTCTTCGCCAACAATATTTGTTTGCAGCATCGTGCTTGTAGAAGCGAGTGGATCTACCGCAGGATAAATACCTTTAGACGCTAAACCACGAGACAGTACGGTAGTTCCGTCTAGGTGAGCAAAAGTTGTGGCAGGAGCAGGGTCAGTAAAGTCATCCGCAGGTACATACACTGCCTGAATAGAAGTAATCGAACCTTCATTGGTAGAAGTAATACGCTCTTGCAAGTCTCCTACGTCAGTACCTAGAGTAGGTTGATATCCTACCGCTGAAGGCATACGACCTAATAGTGCAGATACTTCAGAACCAGCTTGAATAAAGCGGAAGATATTATCAATAAACAATAATACATCTTGCTTATTAACGTCACGGAAGTATTCAGCCATGGTTAGTGCTGATAGACCAACGCGCATCCTGGCTCCAGGTGGCTCGTTCATCTGACCATACACCAAAGCAATTTTAGACTCTTCGGGATTATCAGCATTAATTACGTTGGACTCGATCATCTCGTTATAGAGGTCATTTCCTTCACGAGTACGTTCGCCCACACCGCCAAACACGGATACACCGCCGTGCTGAATGGCAATATTATTGATCAATTCCATCATAATAACGGTTTTACCCACACCCGCACCGCCGAATAGACCAATTTTTCCGCCCTGACGATAGGGAGTCAGTAAGTCTACAACTTTAATCCCAGTTTCAAATACTTTGGGTGCAGTTTCTAACTCAGTGAACTTAGGAGCAGGTCTATGAATTGGGAAACTATCTTCTGCATTGACAGGACCTTTTTCGTCTACAGGCTCGCCGAGAACATTAAAAATTCTACCTAAAGTTGCTTTGCCAACAGGTACGCTAATAGGCGCGCCACTATCGACAATATCCATACCTCTGACTAATCCATCAGTACCACTCATGGCAACAGCACGAACCTGGTTGTCACCAAGCAGTTGTTGCACTTCGCAGGTAACTGAGACATCTTGTCCAGCAGGATTTTTACCTTCTATTTTTAAGGCATTATAAATACGGGGCATATTACCGCTGGGGAACTCAGCATCGAGTACAGGGCCGATAATTTGAGTAATTTTACCAGTGTTTGTTTTATCTGTGGTGGCTACCATTTTCTAATATCTATTTGGTGGTTAGCTGTTTTATATGGCAGGTAAAATCTTAAAAAAAGTGTAAAATTTTGCCATCTTTAAGATTATCACTTTATCGATTCATCTGAAAACTTTCCTCTCGTAGCTGTTGGGGCTTGTTTGATTAATATCTGTTTTTTTGAGTGTTTAAACTGAAGATAAATAAAACAATATTGCGATCGCCATTCTCTGAGATACTAGTTCTAACTAAATAGAAATTTCTTCAATCTCGCAAATTGATTTACTCCAGTCTTGATGGCAATTTTTTTCTGCACTTTCCGCCGATAAAAATTGACGATAAGGACATTTTTGCTCGCAATTAACTCTATGAGGCAACTTAGAGCCTAATTGTCGATAATCAGACAACCACGTTTTCAACTCATTAAGTAAATCTGCCAAATCTTGTTCTGTTTGCTGATGTTGCTGTTCACTATAGTCTAAAGTAACGCTTTGGGGTTTACCAGATTTAACAAACCAATAAACCATTTGAATTTGTGCAGGGCTATATTCAGAAGTTTCGGCTAAAACATAAAGATAGAGTCTCGTTTGCCAATTGTTAACTAAGTTTTTAGAGTCACGTGATTGACGATATGTTTTCCAGTCGAGAATTATTGCTCTATCTGTTTTAGCAATTAGCAAATCATAAATGACCGTGAGTAAAAAGCTACCCGAAGTGATGGTGCGACAATGTTCAGCCTCACGCCAAATATCAGAATTTTGTTCTTGAAGATCTCTATTAGCTTGAACTAGAGCTTTAAAAGCGAGATCTAGATCTGGATCTATCGTCAGCAATGAATCAATAGGTAAAGTTAGCTCTCTTTGCTGCATCAATAAGTGAAATCGACTTCCCCATTGCCTACTTTTCTGTTGTTCAGGTTCGGGTAGAGAAGTCAAGCCATCTAGGTAAACTTGCTGAAACTTGGGAGGACAACATTCCAAGAGGTTGAGATGTCCCTGGGATAGACGAATTAGAGGTGATACTTGGTCTGGCAGATTACTCATTTGATGACAGTTTATGAAACTATAAATAATCTGAATCTATAATTTTAATACCTGAAGCTGATTTAATAGCTTAGTTGCGATCGCATAATCGCTATTTTTGACCGAGTTAATTGAAGAACTATGGAAGCAACACAACAACACAGTACCCTTGCTGCCTGGCAAATTTTCCTTAATACTTCTTTAGAAAGCAAACTACAAAATATCGGCAATCAAGTCCCCCAAGACAAAGCTTTAGAACTGTTTCATCAAGCAGCAGTAAGCGTGCCAGCCTATAAAACTTTTCTCCAATCAGCAAAAATTAATCCTCAATCTATTCAAACCTTTGCTGATTTCCAAACTCTCCCTTTGCTTACCAAAGATAACTATATTAAACAATATTCCTTAGCCAATCTTTGCCGACAAGGAAAACTGGAAAACTGCGATTTGATTGCAGTTTCTTCTGGTTCGACAGGACAACCAACTTTTTGGCCTCGTTCCATTATTGATGAATTAGAAATTACAACGCGGTTTGAACAAATTTTCTGTGATAGTTTTCAAGCTCATACAGGAAGAACTTTAGCAGTTGTTTGTTTCAGTCTCGGAACTTGGGTAGGAGGTATTTATACCGCTAATTGTTGTCGTCATCTGGCTGCCAAAGGCTACTCGATTACAGTCATCACTCCAGGTAATAACCAAGCTGAAATTTTCCGTGTAGTTAAAGAATTAGCCCCAATGTTTGATCGCCTAGTTTTGTTGGGTTATCCTCCTTTTATCAAAGACGTTATTGATCGCGGTATTACCGAAGGTATTAGATGGCAAGAACACGACGTTAAGTTAGTCATGGCGGGGGAAGTATTTAGTGAAGAGTGGCGCGATTTAGTCGCAGCCAGAATCGGTTCGACTAACCCCTGTTTTGATTTTGCCTCTCTTTACGGTACGGCAGATGCTGGAGTATTGGGTAATGAAACACCCATTAGTATCTCTATTCGTCGCTTTTTTGCCCAAAATCCTGATGCTGCTAAAGAATTGTTTGGGGAATCTCGCTTACCAAGTTTAGTACAGTACGATCCACTCAGCCGTTTTTTTGAAGTTCAAGACCAGACCTTGCTGTTTTCTGGAGATAACGGCATTCCTCTGATTCGTTATCATATTGCAGATCGAGGGGGGATTGTTTCTTATGAGGCAATGCAACAATTTCTGTTAGATTGGCACTTCGATCCCATCGCCGAATTGAAATCTTCAGAAAATCAACATTTTTATCCCTTACCGTTTGTATATATTTTTGGTCGATCTAACTTTACCATTTCTTACTATGGTGCCAATGTTTATCCAGAGAATATACAAGTGGGTTTAGAACAGCCAGAAATTAGAGACATGGTGACTGGTAAATTTGTGATGGAAGTCAAACAAGATGTAGACAATAATTCATATTTGGAGTTCGTTGTGGAGTTAGGATTACAAGTCGTCGCTAATCAAGAGTTACAACAGGCGATCGCTTTTTCGATCTATACTCAATTACTACGCCTCAATAGCGAATACGCCAATTATGTTATTCCCGAACGCCAATTACCCCAAATAACTCTTTTGCCCTTTGGAGATCCTGACTATTTTCCTGTAGGTGTTAAACATCGCTATACTCGTAGCTAGCAACTAGTCTTTTTCTCTACACTAATTAATAAGAGACTAAACAAAGGTTGTTAATTAAGCACAAAAATTATGGAATGGCAGGAAATTTCAGGTAACTGGGTATATCTCCCTCGTCAAGAAATAGTAGGAATTATTCATTTTTTAGGTGGAGCATTTGTGGCTACTGCGCCTCAAGTTTCTTACCGTTCAATACTAGAACAGTTAGGCAAAGCAGGATATGGAATTATTGCCACTCCTTTTTTAAATACTCTAGATCATTTTGCGATCGCCCGTGATGTTTTAAATCGTTTTGAAACAGTTTTAGAAAGACTACAAAAAAATAACAAATTAGGTAAAAGCTATTTACCCATATACGGTGTAGGGCATAGTATGGGCTGCAAACTACATCTGCTGATTGGCAGCATATATGATGTCGAAAGAGCAGGTAATATTCTGATTTCGTTTAACAATTATCCTGTTAACAAGGCAATTCCCTTTATGGAACAGCTTAACCTTACTCCTATGTTAGAAGTGGAATTTACCCCTTCTCCCTTGGAAACAACCAAATTGATTGCTGAAAATTATTGTATTCGTCGTAATTTGCTGCTTAAGTTTGATCGAGATAACCTCGATCAGACAATTAATTTAAATTCTGTTTTAAGCGATCGCTTTCCTGATATGATAACCATGAAAACTATGAATGGAAATCATTTAACCCCCCTCAATCAAAGAGTTAAGTGGCAATCAAGCAGTTTCTTTACTCCCGTAGATGCGATCGGACAGTGGTTTAGTCAGGAAATGTCGCGAAATTTACGAAGTTTGCAGCAAGAATTGGTTATTTGGCTCAATCCTCTGTCAGCTTTTTAAAGTTTTCATCAAGATATCAACTTTATAATTACCAAAGCTTTGAGTCCAAAAACGTGTTTTTTTTGACAAATAAAATTTATCCAAAGCTGTTTACCCAAAACAACTTCACTGAATCTTCAAACCAAAGTTTCTACGGTGTATTTACAATGAAAGTAATTAAAAGCTAATTTTTACACGATAGTAAGAACCTAATTTAGCTCATTAACAAAATTACAAATTGCTCAATTTTATTTAAGCCTCTATACGCTCAAAGCGGAGAAAAATTATGAAGGTAGCCTTTCTTGCTGGTGGATTAGGAACTCGAATTTCAGAAGAAACCGAAAACAAACCCAAGCCAATGGTCGAAATTGGTGGACAACCTATTTTGTGGCATATCATGATGCACTATCATCAGTATGGTTTTAAAGACTTTGCTGTTGCTCTAGGGTATAAAGGTGCAGTTATCAAAAAATATATGGTAGATTACTGCGCTTTAAATAGTAATCTTACTGTCGGTTTCCGTAACGGAGAAGTAAAGCCTCACGGTGGTTCTAGACTTGATTGGAACGTAGATCTAATTGACACTGGGCTTACAACCAATACAGGAGGACGTATCAAACGTCTTGCTCCCTATGTCGGTCGAGAAACATTCATGTTAACTTGGGGTGATGGAGTTTCTAACATCGACCTGCACGAGCTTCTAGCTTTTCACCGTTCTCACGGCAAACTAGCTACTCTCACTGCTGTTCGACCCCCTGCCCGTTTTGGTCACTTAGATTTGAAAGGAAATCAAATTTCTGAATTTTCGGAAAAACCCCAAACCAAAGAAGGTTGGATCAATGGTGCTTTCTTTGTTTTAGAACCTGAGATCTTTGACTATATAGATGGTGACGAAACCCAATGGGAAAAAGAGCCTCTAGAAAGGCTCGCCAGGGATGGTCAGTTGATGGCATACAAGCACGATGGTTTCTGGCAGTGTATGGACACCCTCAGAGACAAAAATCGTTTAGAAACTCTATGGGCTAGTGGAAACGCACCGTGGAAAACATGGGAGGATCAAACATATGAGAATACTGGTGACTGGTCACAAGGGTTACATCGGAACGTTAATGATTCCAATGTTGCTAGACAAAGGGTATGATGTTGTCGGTTTAGATACTGATTTATATGCCAGAAGTACATTTGGAGCAGGGATTGTTGAAATCCCTGAAATCAAAAAAGATATTCGGGACGTAAAACTTCAGGACTTGGAAGGATTTGAGGCGGTTTTACACTTAGCTGGTCTTTCCAACGATCCTTTAGGAAATCTTAATCCCAAACTAACAGAAGAGATCAATTATTTGGCTTCTGTAGAACTTGCCAAATTGGCAAAGCAGGCTGGAGTTAGTCGTTTTATCTTTTCCTCATCCTGTAGTAATTATGGCGCAGGGGGAGAGGACTGGCTTAATGAAGAGTCTGCCTTTAACCCTATTACTCCTTATGGAGTTTCTAAAGTAAAAGTAGAGCAAGATGTTAGCCAATTGGCTGACGACAGTTTTAGCCCTACTTTTTTACGTAATGCTACTGCCTACGGGGTATCACCAAGACTAAGATTTGACTTAGTACTTAATAATTTAGTCGCTTGGGCATTTACTAAGAGGTTAGTCTATATCAAGAGTGATGGCACTCCTTGGCGACCTATTGTTCATATTGAAGACATTTCCAGAGCTTTTCTGGCTGTATTAGAAGCACCAAGAGAACTAATTCATAATGAAGCTTTTAATGTAGGTCGTAATGAAGATAACTATCAGATTAAGGATCTGGCGGAAATTGTGATAGACACAGTACCAAATTCTCGCATAGAATATGCTCCTGATGCTGGTCCTGATAAACGGTGTTATCGAGTTGACTGTAGCAAAATAACCAGAGTCTTACCTAATTTTAAGCCTCAATGGAATGCCCAAAAAGGAGCAGTAGAGCTATATGAAATATATCAAAAAGTTGGCTTAACTTTAGAGGAATTTGAAGGTTCTAAATACCAAAGAATTGCTCATATTAAATATTTAATTAGTAATAAATTGCTAAACGGGGAGTTACGTTGGCAAAAAGAGCAGCTAGCAACTATTGAATAACCTATATGAAAAGACTTTGCTTGACATATTACATACAAATGTAAGGCGAAGTTGATTTCAAAATGTTTAAATAGAAAAAAATTGGGGCAATCATTTTATGGTTGCCTCGACTAGTAAAGCCAACAATTAAATTAAATAAAAGATAAGCAATATTATGAATGCTTCTAAGCCAAGCTGTCTTTCGTGTGGTAATTCTGACTTAAAGTCAATTATCTCCTTCGGTTATACTCCCCTTGCTGACAACCTTTTGACCAAAGAACAGTTAGCCTTACCTGAATATACTGCTCCATTGGATTTAGCTTTTTGCCCTGACTGTAGTTTAGTACAAATTACGGAAATAGTTCCCCCAGAAATATTATTTTGTCGGGATTATCCTTATTTTTCTTCTGTCTCACCATCTCTATTAAAGCACTTTGGGAATAGTGCTAAAAATTTAATTAAAACTAGAAATCTAGATAATAATAGTTTTGTAATTGAAGCAGCTAGCAATGATGGCTATATGCTCAAAAACTTTGTAGAACGACAAATTCCTGTTTTGGGAATAGATCCTGCTTCTGGACAAGTCGATGCAGCAAATGCTGCGGGAGTTTATTCCATCTGTACTTTCTTTGGTAAAGAGCTAGCGCAAAAATTGAAAGGCGAAGGAAAACAAGCCGATGTATTTTTGGCAAATAATGTTTTGGCTCACGTACCAGATTTAAATGGCTTTGTGGCTGGCTTTTCTATCCTCTTGAAAGATACAGGGGTAGCAGTGATTGAAGCTCCTTATTTAGTTGATTTAGTGCAACACCGCGAATTTGATACTATCTATCATCAACATCTGTGTTATTTCTCTGTCACGGCTTTAGACAAGTTGTTTAGACAGCATTCTTTGTATCTAAACCATGTTGAGCGCACAAAAATACACGGTGGTTCTTTGCGTTTATACATAGAGAAAATTGAAGCAGTTCAAGATTCAGTTAAGTCTTTGTTAAAAGAAGAGCAAGAATCTCAGGTGGATAATTTCAGCTACTATCAAGATTTTGCCAACAATGTAGCTGCTTTCAAATCTGCTTTGATGGATATCTTATGGGATTTGAAAAAACAAGGTAAAAGAGTTGTAGGCTATGGTGCTGCTGCTAAAGCTACAACTATGCTGAGTTATTTGGGCATAGATAAAACTCTTCTAGACTACATAGTCGATTTAAATGAATTTAAACAAGGTCGCTTTATGAGCGTTAATCATTTACCAATTTTTCCTCCTAGCAAGCTTTTAGAAGACAAACCAGACTATGTGCTAATTCTAGCTTGGAACTTTGCTAAAGAAATTATGGAGCAACAGCAGGAATATCGAGCATCTGGAGGACAATTTATTGTTCCTATTCCCGATCCCAAAATTGTTTAGTTTTTAGATAGCAATAGTTAAACGGACTCAATTTTAGAGTTGGTAAATCTAAAATTCTCTCTACTGCTATTGGCGAAGTGGAGAGAATTAAGTTATCACTAAAGAATTAATAATAGTCAAATAAATTTTTATAGGAGTATTTAATTATGTTGCAAAATTTGAGTTCTACTGATAAACATTTAAAGTCAGAGCAGAAAAAAATAAAGCATTCCTGTCCTAATTGTGGACATCATGAACTGTCAGTTTTTTACGAGGTTCGTCAAGTTCCTGTGCATAGTTGCTTGATGATATCTAGCCAAGAAGAGGCTCAAGATTTTCCTTGCGGTGATGTTGTTTTGGGTTTTTGCGCTCGCTGTGGCTTTATTACTAATACAGTATTTGATGCTAAATGGTCTGCTTATGCACCTAACTACGAAGATCAGCAAAGCTATTCTCCTACTTTTAATAAGTTTTCCCTAAAGCTGGCAAATCATTTAATTGACAAATACGATCTGCACAATAAAGATATTATTGAAATTGGCTGTAGCAAGGGTGATTTTCTTTTATTGCTATGCGAACTAGGCAATAATCGTGGCGTGGGCATCGACCCTAGCGTTGTTCCTGGCAGAGTAAACAGTGAAGCAGCAGATCGCGTTACCTTTATTCAAGATTACTATTCTGAAAAGCATTCTGAGTATGTGGGCGATTTTATCTGCTGTCGTCATACCTTAGAACATATTCAACCTACATCTGAGTTTATTAAAACTGTCCGTAAGTCGATTGGCGATCGCAACACAACCGTTGTCTTTGAAATTCCCGATAATAC
This sequence comes from Chroococcales cyanobacterium, assembly GCA_038259125.1. Taxonomy (GTDB): domain Bacteria; phylum Cyanobacteriota; class Cyanobacteriia; order Cyanobacteriales; family Xenococcaceae; genus Waterburya. The sequence continues at coordinate 12,090 of JBBSPC010000058.1, forward strand.
TAGAGTTTTGCGAGAGCAGGCTTTTGAAGATATTTATTACGAACACTGTTCTTACTTTAGTCCTGGAACATTGGCTCGCTTGTTCCGAGATAGTGGTTTTGAAGTAACCGATTTATATTGCGACTATGGCGATCAGTATCTTTTAATTGAAGCCAAGCCTGTAGCCATTCCTTCAGACAAAATACATCCCTTTGAAGAGACTGTAGCAGACGTTGCCCAAGACGTGCAGCTATTTACTGAGAAGATTACAGGTAAATTAGATTATTGGAAAAAGTTTCTTGATGATGCTCAAGCTAAACAGGAAAAAGTCGTTGTTTGGGGTTCTGGCTCTAAGTGCGTAGCGTTTTTGACTACCCTAAAAACTATTGATAAAATTCAATATGCGGTAGATATCAATCCTCATCGTCACGGCAAATTTATTCCTGGTGTAGGCAAAGAAATCATGTCTCCTGAGTTTCTCAAAACCTACCAGCCAGACAAGGTAATTGTGATGAATGCTATCTACACAGAAGAAATCAGCAAAATGCTCAAAGATATGGGTGTATTAACTGAAGTAGTAGCACTTTAAAGGGATAAGAGATGAGGGATAAGGGATGAGGAGTATAATCTTCATCCCTTATCTTGTTTAAAGCTAAAAGCTAAGAGCTAAGAGTGGGCGGAAATGCTCTGAGTTAAAGAGCATATTCCACGCCCACTCGAACAGCTAAGAGCTATTCAACAAAAATCAATTTGAAAGCAGCTTATTAAAATCAGTATGTATAACTATATTATTATTGGCGGTGGAATTGTTGGCTTGTCTACGGCAATGGCTCTTAGTCAGAGATTTCCTAATGCCAAAATTGCTTTATTAGAAAAGGAAACATCTTGGGCTGCTCATCAAACAGGACACAATAGCGGGGTAATTCATTCTGGTATCTACTACAAACCAGGTAGTTTTAAAGCCAAGCTTTGTCGTCAAGGCAATCGTTCAATGGTGAATTTCTGCGATAAATACAATATCAATTATCAAATATGCGGTAAGGTCATAGTCGCAACCGAGCCTTATGAACTACCGTTGTTAGATGATCTTTATCAAAGAGGTTTGGCTAATGAGCTTGAGGTTACTAAAGTTACTCAAGAGCAAGTAAAAGAAATTGAACCCCACGTGAATTGTTTAGCAGGAATTTGGGTCAAATCAACAGGAATTGTTGATTATAAGCAAGTATGTCAGAAATACGCCGATCTTGCCCAAGAACATGGTGTAGAGCTACACAACAATACTCGTGTTCAAGGCATTAAATCCACCACCGAAGGTCATGTTTTAGAAACTAATAATGGTGAATATCAAACCGAGTTTATAATTAACTGCGCTGGATTATATAGCGATCGCCTTACCAAACTTGCTAATGAGCAGCCACCAGCTAAAATCGTGCCTTTTCGGGGTGAATACTACGAGTTAACCTCTGAAAAACGCTATTTAGTCAATGGAGCTATTTATCCTGTTCCTAATCCGAATTTTCCTTTCTTAGGCGTGCATTTTACCCCTGGTATTGATGGCAGCGTCCATGCAGGTCCTAATGCAGTATTAGGCTTTAAACGAGAAGCCTATCGTAAACTGGACTTCGATCTCATAGATTTCATGGACACCATGACTTATCCTGGCTTTTGGAAATTAGTAGCCAAATACTCAAACGAAGGGATACAGGAGATGATTCGTTCTTGGAGTAAAGCAGTTTTTGTCCGTAGTTTACAAAGGCTAATTCCCGAAGTCCAGGCTCAAGATATTGTGCCTACTCCAGCAGGAGTGAGAGCGCAGGCGTTAAAAAGCGATGGCAAAATGGTTGATGACTTTTTAATTCTTAATCGCAACAAGGCTATGCACGTCTGTAATGCACCTTCCCCTGCTGCCACTGCCTCGATTGAAATTGGTAAGCATATTGTGGCTCAAATTAGCTAACAGACAATAAATATTTGGCAATCCTTTGCATTTATTATGATTTAGAAATTTTTATTTTCTATAGCTATGATATGTGAATAATTCCTAATTAATTTTGCGTTATGACAATCAAAAGTGATGTTATCTTTGCTGTTTATTTGATTAACGCGATTACGCTATGCGTAGCCTTATCGCTGTTCACTATAAAATGTCGAGGTATTACTTTCGTTAACTGACCAATCTTCGTTTTCACCACCAATTATTAGTTTGTCGATTTGCACAAATTCTTTACTAAGTTGATTCATGGCATTGATCAAAATGTCGATCGCAATTAAATCGCTCGTGCCAAGATCGAACCAACATCGACCCCATACTCCTAAATATTCAATTTCTCCCATATTGTGCATCGGCGACATCAGAGCATTATCTAAATTTTCTTGGTCGTATTCCATATAGCTTATCTCTACACCTACATCCTGCACGGGCAAATTCTCAGCATTATAGCCCCCCAGCTTACCAAGATAAAACCAAGAATCAAATAGCTCTTCTATGTATTGTTGTTCTTTTCTCGATGGAACTGTAGGAAACTCTAGCCAAATCCATAAATCGAAGGGGTTAAATTCCCGAAATTGTATTTCCATAATTTTTAAGTAATAAAGAACTTTTTACAATGGTTCGGACAAAATTTAATAGGTAACGAAAAATCAGTATTTTAGGCTTACTCTCGACTGAAATAATCAACGATAAATTGGGCTTTCCGAGCTTTTATCAAAACTGTCCGAACTATTGTTTTTAGTAGAGTTAATTTATTTCCATTTTCTAGTTACTTCATAATTTAACGCTACATTTTTGTCCGAACCGTAAAAGTATAGTCGCTACCTGCTTCAAGCTGATAATCGCAACGCTCTAAAAATCTTTCTAAGGGTTCTTGAATTAAAGCTCTTCCCAAAGAAGGTTGAACAGATAGCCGACGTTGACGAAATCGCCAGCGAAATTGCCATTCGTATTCAGCAGCTTTGACTTCTCCTTCAATTTTCCCCATCGGTAAAGATTGTTGAGTAATTCGGACGTGAGCAATTGTTTCTGGTAAATAACGACGGTTCACAGTTTCAGAGAGAATTCAATTATTAGATAATTTTTATAATTAATATAGCGACTCTTTGGTGAATAAGGTATAAATTTAGGCTCAATAAAAATTACCTGAACCTATCCCACTATTGCTCTAACATTAATTGAGAACACGAAAACTAATATTTCACTCTAACATTTTCAGCAATTTTGCGATTTTAAACCGCTGAAAAATACTTAAAATTGATTAGAGGGATAGCTTTTTAGTGCCTACTGATACCAAATTTAGTAGCTTTATTTACGGTTTGTCTCTTCTAAAAATTAAAATTGCTACAATCTACTTGAATTTAGAAAAACTTAAGCTCATCTAAACAAAATTAAAACTACTGCAAAAAAGGTAATTATGAATTAATAAGCCAATAAAATAGTATTATGAATAAAACAATTACCTGGAAAAATAGCAATAAATAAAGTCTAAATTCTACCTTTCTGACATAAGCCAAAAGCTGATTTTGTTTTTTCTTGAAGCTGAGTATTTTAAGCTCCATCTCATGGTCAAAGTGTTTATTAATTTCTAATAACTCTGTTTCAACCAATTGATCCAATTGTTTATTGGTATCCTGCTTAAATTTTTTTAGGGCGATAATTAACTTTTGCTCTAAAGATTTATTATTAGTATCAGCCGAATTGCTTATGGAAATAACCAGTTTTTCCATTAAACCAGGTCCAAGCTGAAAATAACCTTTATTAAGGCTGCGAACTGCATTGGCTAATTCTTGAGCAGGAGTTCCTTTGACTAAATATCCTTTCGCACCAGCTTCAATCGCTTGATTAATATGTTGCCGATCATCGTGGCTACTAAGAATTAAAATTTTAGTCTGGATAAAGCGATCGCGAATGATTTTAATGGTAGTTAAACCATCCATATCAGGCATTTCTAAGTCTACGATGGCTATATCAGGCTCTAGTGTCTCAATTTGTTTTAAAGCTTCTGTCCCGTTTTTTGCATAGCCAATGATTTCTAGATCTGGCTCTTGTTCTAAATACATTTGTATAGTCTGACGAATTAGATCTTGATCATCGACTATTAAAATACGAACTGTTCTTGATTGGGTTTCAATTATGGACATAAAAACAAAAGTAATTCAATTTTTAACCAAAGAAATACAAAAGCAAGAGGTTAGCCAAAATTTACCATGGTCATGCCACAATTTAACTTAAAAGAATACGATAGTTTTTAAAGTTTTCGTGAGGATTGTGTAGAAAGATAATTTTATTCCCAATCTAGATCGATTTTAATAGAACTAAACTTTTAACAGCTTTTTTAAAATATATCCGCAGGATCGGCTTTCAGTTTCAATACGAGCGATCGCAGCTTGTGGTGCCTGAATCTCCCCTGTTTTTGCTCCAGCTTTGATTTTGGCTAGGTTTGCCTCTGCTATCTTTACTTGTCCTTGCGCTTGATTTAAGGCTGCTAAAGAGCGATCTCGACTGTCTAAAACCGCAATCACTTCACCTTTTTTAAGCTGAATAATACCTAAAGCGATCGCAACTTTCATAATTTTATTCGCATTATTATCGGCGAGTCGGGGCATTTTCCAAAGTTAGCCAAAGCCTATGTAAATAAAATTGTCAAACCCGCTATTGAAACCCTAACCCAATATTTTAAATCTCATCCTGAATTGAAACTAGAAGATCCTGAAGCTACTGTTAGGGTTATGGTGCAGGGCTATTTCATTCTGACTATAATCAACCAAGAAATGAATTTCTTGGCTTAATATCCAAGTCCGTTTAAACGGACTTGGATATATTTAGACAGAGAATTTATTCTCTGGCTTTCGAGAATGAAAGAAATGCTTCACGGTAAAGATATCTTGCCTTTAGAAAGCGATTGCCTGATCCATACTTTAACTGATTTAATTACTAAACATCAAAGCTAGGCAACTTGTTTGACTATCAAGATCATAGCCAAGCTAATGCTGAATCAATTCTCAAATTTGCCCATTTTTCCTAGACGTATTGTCATAAGTTCAACATCGGTAATTGCCTTATGTTCTCCCTGGCGAGTATTGGCTGGGGTAATCCAAAATGTCCCCATACTATAGCGTTGCCCCCCAGTTTCAATTTCTCCTTTGAGAACATAAACATATTCGTCACCAGGATGAGTATGAAAAGGAATTATTGTACCTGCTTTCATCCGTAATCGATGAATTGAACCATGTTCTACAGGTTCAGCTAAAGGTAAAAACTGTGTTCCTGGAAACTGTTCTAAATCTTGCCACGGTTCGTGGTTTGTCTGGATAAAAATTTGCGAAGTCATATACTCTAAAAGAGCGAATGAATAATATTCACTTGAATACTATATCATTAAAAAAGTCGATATTGTCAAGTTAAGATAGGAAATACAATTTCATTACCTTTAATTTATATTTTTCAAAAGCTATTAATTTTTTAGGGCGTTGCGATCGCTTTCAGGCCATACATCAGCAAACATTTAAAAGTTTGAACTATGAACAAAACATCTCAACCTAGATATAATGTGGCGGAAAGATATGCTGCTTTATTAGATGCGGGAGAAATATTATTTTGTCAGGGATACGATCAAGCACAGCCCAAGCGGATAGCAGAAAAAGCAAATGTGTCTGTCGGTTTGTTTTATCGACATTTTAAAAATAAAAGAGAAATGCTGACTGAAATTATGGTTAAGCATTTAGACAAGCTGCATTTGCAAATTGCTAAAGCATTAGAACAAAACTTAGAGGTAGAAGCAGCACTAAATATGGTTTTGCTACAAACTCTACGTTATTTCCATCAGCATCAGCAAATTATTAAGCTTTTTTTCCTGCAAATTGGCTACGGAGATTTTGCCGTAACCAGCAAACTTAGTCAGGCTAGACAAACTTACCGTAGTTTTTTAAGGGATATTATTCAAGCAGGAATTGAACAAAAGATTTTTTGGGATTCTGAATTACTTGATATTGAATTAGCTATAAACAGTATTATCGGCACAATTAACTGGTCTATTTATGATTCTTTGGTGGTTAAAAACAAGCTTTTGGAACCTGAAAAATTCATCAAAAAGCTGTTACCTCATTTACTTAGAAGTCTACGAAGATAATATCTTGCAAATAAAATGAATCATATTTTTGGCTATAAAAACTGGGGTTACTTGTTGCTAGTTGCTAGCCTATTTTGTATATTCATCGCTACTATATCTCCCTTTGAGTTTATTACTCCAGAAGGCTTTTCAATAAAATTTATTGTGGAAAAGTTTAATTTTGGTAGCAGTCTCAAAGACTATTGGCAAAATATTCTATTATTTACTCCTCTGGGAATTAGCTTATTTATAATTACTGCTAACAAGTACCGTAATATCTGGTTAATTTTAATTGTTTGCTGTTCATTTAGTGCCGTACTATCTACTGTAGTAGAGTTGACTCAGTTGTTTATTTCCACACGAGTTTCTAACTTAACAGATATTATTTGTAACACTATAGGTGGAGGTGTGGGTGGAATTATATACCTTTGGCATAAAAATATTATTCAGTTTCTGGCTGGTATTTTGACTGGAAATCGCCATAAGCTTAGTTTAAAGTCTTTACTTACGGCGATCGCCATTTATTGTTCCATTATTATTTTAGGAATCGGAATATTATTAAACAGTATTAATTTATCAAATTGGGATGATGATTATTATTTAGCAATAGGAAATGAGGTTACAGGCGATCGCCCTTGGCATGGCTATATAAAAAGTTTATATATTTGCGATCGCGCTTTAAATCAATCAGAAGTGATTCAGGCTTATGGAGACAATAATTATTTTCAACCTCAATTGCCTAGTTTAATAACATCTTTTGCTTTTACAGATCGGCAAGAATACTATCAAGATAAAAGCCAACATATTCCAGATTTAAAATATTATAAATCTTTTCAACCTAAAATAAATAAGTATAAAAATAAGGAAATACAAGATCATGAATCATATCAATACTTGGGAATCTTATTAAATAAAAATCAGTGGTTAAAAACAAGAGATAGCGCAGTTTCCTTAAACAAAATACTAAAGCAAGCTAATGAATTTAGTTTTTTCCTGACGGTTGCTCCTAGAAATCTTCAGCAAACTGGACCAGCTAGGATTGTTTCTATAGCCGATGGCATAATTGCTCAAAATATCATAATTGGTCAATCAGAAAAAAACTTAAGCTTACGTATACGAACTCCAACAACAGGAAGCAGCGCGAATCAGCCTGAATTTTTAGTTCCAAATGTTTTTGATAGCTATGGTTTTCATCAAATATTAGTTACTTTTGCTCGCAAAAAGCTATCTGTTTACATTGATTATCCTGAAAATTTATACTCTTTTAAATTTGATGTTTATAATAGTTCTTTGAGCTATTTACCTTGGAGTAAACTAGGATGGATTGTTAATTTGGCAAAATTTGACAATTTTAAGTATCAGCTATTTTTTTGTATAATCGTCTTTTCACCCTTAGCCATTTTAATTTATTATTTAATATCTCTACAGTTAGAACAGTTCTAGTAAGAATTCAGGTATCAGATGTGGTGATGTAATTTCTGCACAACATTTACCTAAAGAGTGATGAGGCTAATACTCTACTATTTCTATTGGTCTTTCTACTAATTGTGCGACTTGTTGCTTCTCGATCTTATGAAACAAGCTATATAGTGATTCTTTTTCTGGATTTAATAGTGCAACCATTCCTGACGGGACAATCTATCAAGAAGAAGACACTAATAAGTAATATCAAGTTTAGTTAAACAGTTAAATCAAACCGCTATAGCAATTGTAGTGGACTTAAATTGCTATAGGAATTACATTTTTAATGGTTCAACAATTAGAAATCTAAATCGCAAAATTCTGGTTTGAGATCCCGTTCCATTAGTGCTTGAATTGCTTGTTCGGGGGTTATTTTAGCCCGTAAGAGTCGATGTACCTGTCGCGCAATAGGAACGGCGATCGCTTCTAGGTCAGCTATTTTAACCAGTACATTTGCCGTATTTACCCCTTCTGCTGTGCCTTCTAAATCAGCCAAAATTTTCTCTAAAGGCTTGCCTTGAGCAAGTCCGTAGCCTACCTGGTAGTTTCGGGATAAAGAACTGTCACAGGTAGCCATCAAATCTCCTAAACCAGATAAACCAAAAAAGGTTTCTGCCGATGCACCCAAATGAGTGCCGATGCGAATCATCTCAGGCAAAGCGCGGGTAAGCAGGGCTGCTTTAGCGTTTGTGCCAAGCTTCATGCCATCACAGACACCAGAGGCGATCGCAATTACGTTTTTGAGCGTTCCCCCTAATTCTGTGCCGATGGGATCTTCATTCACATAAACCCTAAAGGTATCTGAAGAATAAATCTCTTGTACTCTCTCGGCAGCAGCTACATCGTTGCTAGCTACCACCGTGGCAGCAGGTAAACCCTTAGCTATTTCCTTAGAAAGATTAGGGCCAGACAGTACCACTACAGAATGATCTGGGAAAGCTGCTTGCCAAATTTGGGAAGGAGTACGGGTAGTTTCAGGGTCTAATCCCTTAGTGGCGGTAACGATAATTTTATCTGTAGGTAGATTGAGCGATCGCAGTTTGGCAATAGTGGGAACAACTCCCTTCATCGAAACCGCAGAAACAATAATAGTTGCATCACCAACTACAGATTCTAAGGTCACATCACCACGATGAGACCAAAAACGGACGTCATGGTTATTACTTTTGGCGATCGCGCCTAAAGCTGAACCCCATACCCCTGTGCCTAAAATGGCGACAATATCAGATGACATATTCACGCGTTACAATCTCAAAATAGTATTTTTATTTTTTTCTTTGTTAATACTTTAAAAGAGATCCTGCCGTTTATTTTGCTGATATAGGAAATACAAATCATTATTGCCATTTACCCATACTTTAATTTGCAAACCAAAATTGAAAACGCCAGAATAAAAGTAACGAAATTGGCTAGAAACACAGGCAGATTTTGAGTATAAAAACCATAAACTACCCATAATACAACCCCAATACAAAAAGAAAGAAACATTGCCAGAGAGATGTCTTTAGTAGATTTAGTCTTCCAGGCGCGAACTGCTTGAGGCAGAAAAGAAATAGTAGTTAAAATACCTGCCAAAAGACCCACGTAAGTCATAAAGGGAAATTCCATAGAAAAATATTTTACTCTTCTCTTTAAATAAATGCCTTCTCAATGATAATAAATAGTAAGGAGATTCAAGCATTTTATTGATATTAAGTGCTACCAGCTACCATTTACAAAAACTATAGGTTGCTTGGTATTACTATTTATCCCTCATCCCTTATCTTTCAACCGCCATCTCAAGGTTCGGAAAACTACACTACCTAAGACTTACGATTAACTTGCACTATGTATAGAGATAGATGTGATAACTGAGGCGAGAAAAGCAAGCCAATAAGATTCACAAATAGTCTAAATCTATAGCGCATTGTATATTATTGCACTGCCTCAAAAAAAATTTTAGTTTTTGTTGTTAAAATTCGGAGTATTGCTTAAAGTATGGCAAAAGTTGTTGGTATTGACTTAGGAACTACTAACTCTTGTGTAGCAGTGATGGAAGGGGGAAAACCCACGGTTATCGCTAACGCGGAGGGTTTTAGAACTACTCCCTCAGTTGTCGCTTACGCAAAGAATGGCGATCTTTTAGTTGGTCAGATCGCGAAACGCCAGGCTGTGATGAACACTGGCAACACTTTTTATTCGGTTAAACGCTTTATTGGACGCAGGTCTGATGAAGTAACTAATGAAACTAAAGAGGTTGCTTACGAAGTAGTCAAAGATAGCAATGGTAATGTTAAGTTAAACTGTCCCGCACAAGATAAACAGTTTGCACCAGAAGAAATTTCGGCTCAAGTATTACGTAAATTAGTTGAAGATGCTAGTAAATATCTGGGAGAAAAAGTAACTCAAGCAGTTATTACTGTTCCTGCTTACTTTAACGATTCTCAGCGTCAGGCAACTAAAGACGCTGGTAAAATCGCTGGGGTAGAGGTATTGCGGATTATTAACGAGCCTACCGCAGCCTCCCTAGCTTATGGTCTAGATAAGAAAGACAATGAAACTATCCTCGTCTTTGACTTGGGTGGTGGTACATTTGACGTTTCTATTTTAGAAGTAGGGGACGGTGTATTTGAAGTTTTGGCTACCGCTGGTGATACTCACCTAGGTGGTGATGACTTTGACAAGAAGATTGTTGACTACCTAGCAGGGGAATTTCAGAAAAACGAAGGTATCGATCTACGTAAAGATAATCAAGCTTTACAGCGTCTTACTGAGGCAGCAGAGAAAGCTAAAATTGAGCTTTCTAGCGCGACTCAGACTGATATCAACCTTCCTTTTATTACCGCGACTCAGGATGGTCCCAAGCACCTAGATGTTTCTTTAACTAGAGCTAAATTTGAAGAGTTGTGTTCCGATCTAATCGATCGCTGTCGCATTCCTGTAGAGCAAGCTCTGAAAGATTCTAAGCTAGCTAAAGAAGCGATCGACGAAATAGTAATGGTGGGTGGTTCAACCCGTATTCCCTCGATCGTTGATGTTACCAAACGAGTTTTAGGTAAAGATCCCAATCAAACTGTAAACCCTGATGAAGTAGTGGCAGTTGGTGCAGCTATTCAAGCTGGTGTTTTAGCTGGGGAAGTAAAAGATATCTTACTTCTAGACGTTACTCCTCTTTCTCTTGGTGTAGAAACCTTGGGTGGAGTAATGACTAAAATTATTCCTCGTAACACCACTATTCCTACCAAAAAATCAGAAACTTTCTCTACCGCCGTTGATGGTCAAACCAATGTAGAAATTCATGTTTTACAGGGGGAAAGAGAATTTGGTAAAGACAATAAGAGCTTGGGAACTTTCCGTCTAGACGGTATTCCTCCTGCACCTCGTGGTGTACCTCAAATTGAGGTTACCTTTGATATCGACGCTAACGGTATTTTAAACGTAACTGCGAAAGATAAAGGTACAGGCAAAGAGCAGTCTATAAGTATCACTGGTGCATCAACTCTTCCTGATGATGAAGTCGATCGCATGGTACAAGAAGCTGAGTCTAACGCTTCTGCTGACAAAGAACGTCGCGAAGCAATTGACCGCAAAAACCAGGCTGATTCCTTGGTATATCAAGCAGAGAAACAGCTTACCGAACTAGGTGATAAAGTATCTGCTGATGACAAAACTAAGGCTGAAGGTTTAATTAAAGACCTGAAAGAAGCTGTAGCTTCAGAAGATGATGAGAAAATCAAAACTCTCTTGCCTGAACTGCAACAGACTCTTTACAGCATTGGTAGCAACATCTATCAGCAAGGTGACGGCGCAGCTGACCCAACAGCGGGTGCAGCACCAGGCGAAGAACCTCCTGTAGACAAAGCTGATGGCGGTGGTTCTAGCGATAGTGGCGATGATGTCATCGATGCCGAGTTCTCCGAAACTAAATAGTCTAGATAGTTAAATAATTAAACCTAGACTTTGAATTCAAAGAGACATACTTATTATGGTGTGTCTCTTTTTGTTGGTGATAATCCTCAAGCGGATATTGAAGGCTCTAAAAGCATAGGTATATATAGCGTTTATGTTTCTGGTTACTGTGGAGACAAATGCGATCGCGCCGATATAGTCTGTAGGAATTTTGCCCAATTGCCAACCATAGTAATTAATGCCAGTAAATCTAAAGAAATAGATGAAATCAAACAGGCTTATTGAATACTAAAAAATGTTGTTCTGGCAAAAACTCTTTGGTCGTTTGCCATTTTAACCCTACTGCTTCTAGTTCTTTTTTGACCTGCTTTTGAGTCATTTTGTGAAGGGGCTTGATCATAATCATCGGGTTTTCTTTACGGTATTCGAGCAACACGACTCTGCCTCCTGGTTTTAGTGCCTGATATATCCCTGCCATCATTTCTCTGGGATAGGCAAATTCATGATAGGCATCTACCATAAAAGCTAAATCAATGCTAGCTGTGGGTAAATTAGGGTTGTCTTCTTTTCCTAGAATAGTCTCTACGTTGGCAATGTTATTTTCTTGTTTGAGAAAATTAACTACATCTAACATTTCTGGCTGAATATCCACCGCATAAACTTTTCCTCCTGGCACTTTCTCAGCAATGCGAAAGCTAAAGTAACCAGTCCCCGCACCAATGTCTGCCACCACATCATCTGATTTTAACTCTAGCTGCTGTACGGTGGTACTTGGTTGTTCTTCTGTTTCCCTGCTTTCTCTTTCTAACCACATCATCGCCTGATGTCCCATTACCTGAGCAATTTCACGACCCATATAGTATTTACCAATACCGTCAGGGTTATGAATTGCTTTCTCTCGGTAGTAAGTTGGGAGATTACCTTGAGCTAAAGCAATAGGAGTGTAAGTAAAGTTAGTTAATAAAATGGCGATCGCGGATCGCTACATACGGCTGAATCGCTTTTTTAGATGTAAAAACTGCGCTACTAGAAAGTTTACTAAGATAAGTTTTTTTTTAATCTCGATATGAATTTTTAACAGCAAATACTTGAATCTTTTTGTTGTCATACTACGCATAAACAGTTTACCAATAATTTATTTCATCCTCAAGAAATATTACTCCTCGCTCAAAAGCATCCTTGACCTTAAATGATGGCACTTCCCAATATTTAACATCAAACATCAGTTAAATAACTGTGTTATATTACTTAAGAAAAATATTTACCATTAGATGATACTACTTTGAAGATTTATTAGTGATTGGCGATCGACATCTAATCATGAGAATCAAAAGAATACATTTAATGTCTACTGTTATATTTGCTATAGACAAGGCAATTTACCGCCAAGTCAACTGTATTGAGTAGGATAAAGCAAGCTTTTGCTAAACGATATTGCTGATAGCTATTTGGGATCAGCAAACTGCAACGTACAATAACCTTACAACTATTACCTTAATTTACAACCAATCTATGAATACACAAGTTATTACCAAGGAAAAGACGAATAAACAAGACTATAAAGTAGCGGACATTACTCTGGCAGAATGGGGACGTAAAGAAATATCTATTGCTGAAGGTGAAATGCCAGCTTTAATGACAATTCGCGCTAAATACAGCGAAAGCAAACCTCTACAGGGTGCGAAAATTATTGGCTGTATCCATATGACAATTCAGACAGCAGTTTTGATTGAAACCTTAATCGAATTGGGTGCAGAAGTTCGTTGGTCTTCTTGTAATATCTTCTCTACACAAGACCATGCTGCTGCTGCGATCGCTGTTACGGGAACCCCTGTATACGCATGGAAAGGCGAAACAGAAGAAGAATATATCTGGTGTATTGAACAAACTTGCCACAACGCAGAAGGCGATCTTTGGGATGCCAACATGATTTTAGATGATGGTGGCGATCTTACTGGTCATATCCACCAAAAGTATCCTCAAATGCTCGATAGCATTCACGGCGTTACTGAAGAAACCACCACTGGAGTTCATCGCCTTTGGGAAATGCTCAAAAATGGTGAGCTGAAGATTCCTGCTGTCAATGTCAATGATGCAGTAACCAAAGCCAAAAATGATAACAAGTATGGTTGTCGTCATAGTCTAAATGATGCCATCAAACGTGGTCTCGATCACCTAATGGCTGGGAAGAAAGCTTTGGTAATTGGTTATGGTGACGTTGGTAAAGGTTCTGTGGCTTCCTTACGACAAGAAGGCATGATTGTTAAAGTTGCAGAGGTAGATCCTATCTGCGCTATGCAGGCGTGTATGGATGGTTATGAATTAGTATCTCCCTACATTGACGGTAAAAACGATGGCACGATCAACAGTATCAACAAAGAGCTATTAGGTTCTCTTGACATGGTTGTGACCGCAACTGGTAACTACAATGTCTGTAATGCTCATATGTTGACCTGCTTAAAGCCAGGTGCAGTAGTTTGTAATATCGGTCACTTTGACAACGAAATCGATACTGCTTTTATGCGTAAAGAATGGCGTTGGGAAGAAGTCAAACCTCAAGTTCACCAAGTTTATCGCAGTAACGATCCTCAAGATTTCTTGCTTCTATTGTCTGAAGGTCGTTTAGTTAATTTGGGTAATGCCACAGGACATCCTTCGAGAATTATGGATGGTTCTTTTGCAAACCAAGTCTTAGCTCAAATGTTCTTGTATGAACGCAAGTTTGCCGATAAATCTGCCGAAGAAAAAGCAAATGCGATTACAGTAGAAGTGTTACCCAAGCATTTAGATGAAGAAGTTGCTCGCTATATGGTTGCTGGATTTGGTGGTGTAATTACTAAGTTGACTGAAGAACAAGCTGACTACATTCAAGTGCCAGTTAACGGTCCTTTTAAAACTGACAGCTACAGGTACTAGATCGCTGTTGATTGATGGTATTAAACTAGATAGCGTACTGTTCGTAGCCATAAGCTGCACGCTGCGGTAGCAGCGAGTCGCGTCCAGCGACGCTCTGGGCGATTGGCCCCTGCGCTCTAAGCTTCAAGCTTTTAAACAATCGATAGAATATTGAAAAAGGTGGGCATCTGCTCACCTTTTATTTTATTGTTGTTTATTAATCTATTTATATTGTTTGGAAAAATTATAAAATGGCTAAACTCTCTGTCGAACTGAATCGTTATTTTTTTGAAGAAGCAAGAGAAGAAAAGGTAACTTTATCAGATATTTTGACCTTGGCAGGGGAAAGAATATTTGGGTTTTTATTTGTAGTTTTGGCTCTACCTTCGGCTTTGCCGATTCCTGCTCCTGGATACTCGATTCCTTTTGGCATTGCCATGTTTTTCTTAGCAATACAGCTAATTATCGGACGAGATCGCCCTTGGCTGCCTGCCAAAATCATGAATGGTTCAATGTCCCTTAAGAGTGTTCAAGGATTTATTAAAAAGGGTATTCCTTGGCTACAAAGAATTGAAGCGATAACTAAACCCCGTCTTAGCTCTCTTTGTACTAGTTTACCTGGTAGAGTAATTCTGGGAATTGCGATCGCCTTAATGTCTATTTCGATGATGATTCCTATTCCTGGGACAAATACCCTACCAGCGATGGGTATTTTTGTAACTGGTTTTGGCTTAGTAGAAGATGATGGTGCGATAGGCTTATTTGGTTTAATTATCTGTGCTTTAGCGGGGGCTATTTCCACTTCAATTATCATTGCTGTTATCTGGGGTGGCTCTAGTCTAATTGATGTTATTAAAGAGCAATTGAGCAGATAAAATAAGAGCGCTCGCGCTTTTCTGGGTCTTTAAGATTGTAACCAGCACCTTGAAAAAAATCACGAAACATTTCTGCAACAAAAAAAGCACCGTCTAAAACAAAGACAGTGCAGTAAAAATTATCGATCATGCCGAGCATGATAATAGTGAAGGAAAAGAATTACATTGAAGCAAAATATTTCATCTCTCTTTTTCTTTTCCCTATTGAATTGTGATAGCTTCAAAATACAAGCAGAGCTAGAACCTTGCTTAACACTCGCTGTTAACAGCTAGGTCATAGATTGTTACCAATGCTAGTATGAGAGAAAGGGACAATATTTCCATATAAAGCCAAACTTTTCTCTGCGTTCAAATTGCTTATCTAACCGCAGCTTTCAAGAGCCAGGCGATTGATTAGCTAATATTATAATAAGCTGTTTTAGGAAAAGTTGTCAAATGTATTAGTGCTGGAATATTTAATTTTGATAGGTTACGGCGAAGACAACATTTAATTTTTGGTTAATGAGTAGTATCTGAAATCTTTGTGAATACATAAAAATGACACGCTCTATGATAAATTTGTTGCTTTTTCTGGGACTTAAAACTTAGAGCTTGGAGCTACGAACAGTAATATTATCGGTTTCATAGTTCAAATCAGCAACGTTTAAGTTTGCTTTTTCTGTAGTTGCAGAAACTTTAGGTTCACTTATGGCTTCAGGCACATCAAATAACACCGAGGTCATATAATTTTCTGCCCATTCCTCGCCAAAAGCTTTTTCTAGAACACGACGGGTTTTATCATTTTGCTGTTGCTTAGTGCAGTAATACTTTTGTCCAGCTAAATATAG
>JBBSPC010000059.1:0-27262 GCA_038259125.1 Chroococcales cyanobacterium
AGCTGAAAGTATTCAAACCAATATTATTCCCCTGGAAAGAGTTGGTTTATATGGAGAATTTAGTCTTAGTGGTCTTGCTGAAAGAGTAGCAAAATCCTATAAGAATGATTCATCACTGGCTGATATTTCTACTGTTTATGTGGCACAAGAGGATGACGCTATCGTTTTAAAAGGGAAAATTCCTAATGTTGCGCTGCTTAGCAAAATGGAAAATCTTGCCAAGCAAGTTCCTGGAGTAAATAAAGTTTATACTAGTCAGGTTTCAATCCAACAAGACTCAGATGAAAATGTTCTAGGTTCCCAGGCAATAGATTTTTTGCTTGAATCAACAATCCCAGTATCAACAATCCCAATTAAAAATGAATAATGATTGAAGAATTAAAATCTCAAAATTGCGATCGCGTGAGGGCGAGCAAGTCGTCCCAGACTCAGGCATCCCTTAAAAACTTATTGATTAATTAAAAAATGGTAACCGTTCACTCCCCCCCCAAAAAAAAGGAGATGGCTAAAACTGCCCACTCAAGATAGAAAGAGAATAAGTTGAACGGGTATGGGATGACAATTGAGATTTAAGTAGCTACGTTCGTCGGAAGTACAGGAGGACTCAATCCTTGGTGAATATATTGAAGATCCCAATAGCGTGTTTATGACGAAAAAGTTCTAGGCTTTGCTGGTATTTTTTTGCAAAAGCCAATAGCTTATTAAAGTTGAGCTAAACAAAGTTAATTTACGTCAAGTATATTGTAGTTTCCAAAGATTTTCAAAACTTCTGTACAGGCAGATAACTCTTTTAAAGCATCTCTAATTTCTGCATCATGGGAATTACCTTCTAAATCGATAAAAAAGATGTATTCTCCCAAATACCGCTTAGTAGGACGAGATTCAATTTTGCTTAAGTTAATTTCTCTACGGGCAAAGATTTCTAATGCTTTGACTAAAGCTCCTGGAGCATTTTTAGGCAGACTAAAAGCCAAAGAGAGATGGCTACCGTTCTTACTGTCATGGGAACTGACAATCCAAAAACGAGTACAGTTGTCGGGGCGATCTTTAATATCCTGTCTTAATAAGGGGACTTGGTATAATTTTGCGGCTCTAGGAGCAGAAACTGCTGCTGCGGTTAAATCATCTTTGAGTTTTTGTATGCCTTCGGTAGTAGATCTAGTGGGTATTAGCTGAACCTGGGGTAAAAATTCTTCGAGCCACTTCTGACATTGAGCCAAAGCTTGAGGATGAGAGTAAACTGTTTTAATTTGCTCTAATGATTGAGCGTAAGATAACAATCCATGCAGAATAGGAATGGTTAGTTCTTGATGTACCTGAAGATTTTCTGATTGCCATAGAGTATCTAAAACAACCGTAACGCTTCCCTCAACGGAATTTTCAATTGGTACGACTGCATAATTAACTTTACCTTTAACTACAGCTTGTAAGGCAAGAGCAATACTAGGATAAGGACAAAGAGTTGCAGTTTGATTCTGATGGGCAGTTAGCCATTTTGCATATGCCAAGGCAGCAGTTTCGGAGTTAGTTCCAGTAGGTCCTAAATAGGCAAGAGAGAGATTCATAGCGATCGCATCTTGTTGACATAGATACAAAGATCTAACCATAGTATTAATTTTTCGACATACAAATATTTTTTGAAGAAATGTAACCTAAAATTAATAAAAGGTAAAGATTTCAGTAGTTTCACTTATGGATGTCAGTTTCAGTGCCTCAGAATTAGTTCGGATTTCAGTAGCTAATGAGGAAACTCCGATACAGCATTATTTGCGTCAACCTAAAAGGCTGGTAAAGGCAATCGCCGATCCGCAGTTGATGAAGCAAGTATCTGATGATTTATATGAGTTGAAAATGCGACCGATTAACTTTATGGAAATTTATCATTTCCAGCCAATTGTACTGTTAAAAGTTTGGTCTAGTTCTGATGGCAGCGTGTATTTAAAATCTGAGGATTGTCAAATTAAAGGAATTGACTATATAAATCGGCGTTTTTCTCTCAAGCTCAAGGGTATTTTATCTGCTCAAGAGTCAGCAGGCAATACCATCTTAAAGGGTCAAGCTGATTTAGAAGTAAGAGTGGAGTTACCGACTGCTCTAATGTTTACCCCTAAACCATTTTTAGAAAAAGCAGGGAATAAACTGCTCAAAAGCGTTTTAGTTAGAATCAAACAAAAGCTGACAACTAAATTAATTCAGGACTATCGTACCTGGGCATCTCAAGAAATCATCTCAAGTGCGACACCTGCATCTGAGTTATCTCCCGATCACGGATTTTAAATTGATCTGAGTTAATATTTAGTTTTACAGTCATCCTCCGCAATCAGAAAATCATTGACATGATTTAAAAGAGCGACGATGTTCGGAGGAAATACCATGTTGCTGGATAGCTAAACGATGAGCAGCAGTAGGATAGCCCTTATTAGCAGCTAGATTATACTCTGGATACTTTTCTGCCAAACTGATAACTAATCGATCTCGCCACACCTTAGCCAAAATGCTAGCTGCTGCAATTACAGGCGATCGCAAGTCTCCTTTAATTACTGTCTTTTGAGGAATTGACAAATTAGGCACCCGAAACTTACCATCCACCAAACATATATCTGGCATGACTGGCAATCCAGATATACTTCTGTTCATAGCCAGCAAAGAAGCCTGCAATATATTAAGATTGTCTATTTCACCAACGCTGGCATATCTAATATGCCAACCAGCAACAATTGTCTTAATTGGCATAACTAATTCCTGACGTTTTTTGGCAGAAAGCTTTTTACTGTCTTTAACTCCAGCAGCGATTAATTTGGGGATAGCTGATAAAGGCAAAACTACCGATGCTGCTACCACCGAACCAAACAATGCTCCTCTGCCAACTTCATCCACTCCAGCAACTAAAGTAGTTGGGGAGGTAAATTCTGCCAACAAGGAATTGTCGAAATTGCCCGCCAACTGATAATTGGTCATTGATAAACGATCTCTTGATTAAACCTCAACTTCTTTAACGGCTGAAGAACGACGACGGCGACGGCGACGACCAGTAGTCGAAGCTGCTTCATCGGCTACAGATTCTAGTTCTGGTTCGATTTTAACCTCTGGTTCAGTTTCGGGCTCTAATTCAACTTCAGCTTCTGGTTCAGGGACAAATTCGATTTTATCCTGGCTTTCAGTCTTCTTGACTTTAGTTTTGGGCTTTCTTTCTACTTCTAACTGTTCAGGAACAGGCGTTTTTGTTTCTGACTCGGCTAACTCTTCTCCAGGTTTTTTGACGTAAACTAAAACAGATTTAGGATCTTGAGCTTGTTGGTCAACATAAACTAGAGGCGATATACCCATCAAGGCATAGATCTCCTGTTCCATCTCATCCATTTCTATGATGACTTTTTCTAGATCAGCTTCATCTTTACGAGGGGAACGGGATTGAGAACGAGATTTACGCTCTTCGGTATTGTTCTCATTATCTGAATCAAGAGTTCTGTTATTTTGCTCTAAATTTTCTTGTTCAATTAATTCTTCTTTGATTAATAAATCGTTGCGACGACTACGACGACGACGACGATTACCGTTGCTACTTCCTGCCTGTTCTTGATAGCTAGGATGATTAATTAAGTCTGATTGACGACTATTGCGATCGTATTCTAGATCTGAAGTTGAGTTGTTGACTAACTCTGGTTTTTCTGGTCGTTCTACAGGAGAGGGAATCAGACGAATGCTATTAACGGGTTCACGAATCGCAGCAGGGGGAATTATAGAAGAAGTCTCTAAAGGTTCTGCCTCTGATTTTCCAGGTAGATGAGCTATTTGCCCTAAACCACCGCAAGTATGACAAGTTTGACCAAACAATTCGTATACGTTTTTGCCCTGGCGTTTACGAGTAAGCTCTACCAAACCTAGTTCAGAAAGTTGAGCAATTTGAGGGCGTGCTTTATCTCCCTTGAGGCTTTTATTAAAATGTTCTAACAGCTTGATCTTATCTCGATGGGAATCCATATCAATAAAGTCAACTACAATCACCCCGCCAATATTTCGCAGACGCAACTGACGAGCAATTTCTGTAGCAGCTTCAGTATTTGTCCATAGTACTGTCTCTCTGGCAGTTGCCGAGCGAGTAAACGACCCTGAATTCACATCAATCACCGTCAAGGCTTCTGTTGGTTCAATAATGACATAACCTCCAGAAGGCAGTTCGACTCTAGGTTTAAGAGCCTCTTTGATTGCAGCATTGACGCGATAATAGTCTAAAATTGGCTGCTGTTCGCGGTGATAATCAATAAAGACACCCTGGGGTGAGCGGCCACTACTCCAATTCATTAACTGTTGCTTGACTCTTTTTACTCCAGCAGAGGAGTCAACCACAATAGTATTAACTTCAGCCGAGTATGTATCCCGTAAAACACGCTGAATAAAGTCATCATCCCGATTAAGTAAAGCTGGAGGTTTGGCGTAGTTTGCCTGATACTGAATCGATTCCCACTGCTTTTGCAAAAATTCTAAATCTTCCATGATGGCTTCTTCGGCTTTACCATCTGCCTCAGTTCTGATCAAGATGCCCATTCCTGGTGGTTTAATCAAAATTGCCAAGGCGCGAAGACGACTACGCTCATTTTCATCGGCGATACGACGAGATAGTTTAACTCCCTTACCATAGGGCATCAAGACCAAGTAACGTCCTGGTAAGGTAATATTTCCAGTTAGCCTTGGTCCCTTATTGCCTGTAGGTTCTTTCATAACCTGAACTAAAGCTTTTTGCTGAGGAGCTAGGAGTTCAGTAATGGCTGCTGCACTTCTTTTAAGGCGTAATGGTCCTAAATCTGTGACGTGAATAAAGCCGTTACGTTCGCTATTGCCAATATTAACAAACGCAGCATCAATACCAGGAATAATATTTTCTACCGTACCCAAGTAAATATCACTTACTTGCTGATAACCTGTGGCAACAATTAACTCTTGTATTTGTTCTTCCCAGAAAACAGCAGCTATGTGATGTTGTTCTGCAATAATTATCTGTTTTGACATTAATTTTCCTCAAAATTTTTGATGGCTGATTATCAATTAGCCTGTCGTAAAACCATGTAATTCACTGAGTAAGAAATGATTAATCTTATCTTATTATTTTTAATGTTTTTCAATTCAAGAAAGTAGGCAATAAAAATAAATCAGTAAATTTCACATATGTAGCTATAGCGTTTGGATATTAACAAATAATATCTGTTTGAGCAGTCTTAATTATTTAGCTGGTGCTTGGGAGTTGATTTTTTGTCTCTTGTAGAATTAACTTTCTACTTTATTTACTTCTATTTTTAGAAGAAGGTTATAGGGAGATCCATTAGCCGAAAGTAGTAATAAATACTTATGACTAAAACCTTATTAAGATTAGTAAAGCAATAGCCAATTGATGTAATTTCTTGGCAACTAGGAAAGTTCTATTAACCTTAAATTAGCGTTTGGGTCTGCCATCGCTAGAAGATACTGCCAGCTGCATAAGCGCAAGCTTGAGATTTTCCCAAACTGTTGATCGCCAATGATTTCACTTTACATTCTTTAGACTAGAATTACTAAGCGACTACGGAGTTGCTGAGACGTTACTCTACCAAATTTTAACCTGAATATAACCTTGAAGGGTAATCTTTGGCAAGGAAATTAGCTGTTCTACTTGGTAACATTGCCAAATAGAGAGCTGGGGCTAATTATAATTAGTTAATTTTAGTTATTTCTTGCTTTATTATATCTGCGATCTGTTGCGCTGCACCACTCTTTCCTCTGACTGCTACTAAATTGGCTTGCATATTCTCAAGTTTATCAGGATGAGCGAGATAATCTAACACTAACTCAGCAACAGCTTCAGGTTTTAGCCTGCCAATTAGTTCAGGAACTATTTCTTGTCCAGCCCAGATGTTGGGCCAAGCAAATAAACGTCCTTGCTTGAGTACTAGCCAATTAATTAGTTTGGCGAAGAACGTTCCTACTCCTGGTAAATTAGCCATAATTCCTGGTATTCCATCCCAAGAGCGCATAGCATCTAGCTGCTGAGTCGGTAACAAAACAATCATCGGGATTCCCAAAGAAGCTAATTCGGCTGTATTTGCGCCCACAGTTGTCAGGCAAAGCTGACAAGAAGCTAATGTTTCATAGGCAGGAAACTGTATTACTAGTTTAACTTTTGTTCCTCCTGAAGTAACTAAATAGGTAATATCTTCATCTGTCGATGTAATTAATTTTCCTTCTACATTGCCCAAAGATGAGATCAAAGGGTTCTGTTGTAAATTAGCATAGTTGCCTAGATCGATTAAATCTAGAGTAGGTGCAACAGGAATGATAAATTGAGTTTGGGACTTTTGTTGCTGAATCTTTTGAGCGATCGCCAAACATAAAGGAACTCCTTGAGCGAGTTTAGCTGGTTTTGAACCTACGAGCAAACCAATTTTGGTAATGCTTGGGTCTAATTTTCCAGACTGATTTTTTACTTCTAAGGCGGTATCCGCCATCAAGTCGCCTACCAACGTAAACTTGTGTTGATAAGACTTGGGTACTGCCTCGATTACCTTTTGGTTCATGGCCGCAAAATAATTAACGAAGCGATACCAACGAGCATCCCATTCGGCATAAACTAAGCTAGAGTATCTCAATCGTTTGCTAACAGCAACGGTATAAAACTGATCGCCGCCCAAGAAAACTACCATTCCTTGCTTGTGCCATTGCCAATTGTCTGGAGTTTTACCCCAAAGCAAAAAAGCAAAAAACTCTGAAGCTGGCAGTACTCGATCTACCTCAGGGTAGCTTAAAGCGATCGCTGCCTCTTTGCCCGTACTGTGAGGACAAGGAGACAACAAAACCGAAATTCTTAGCTGATTTTGTTCACTTCCAAAAGCCTGACGCAGACATTTAACCACAGGACGTACCCAAGTTCCGACTTCTCCTGGTGCATTAGACAGAATCACAATGTCAGTTGCTTCCATGTTTATTGTTAATTATTATTCCTCATTCCTTATACTTCATCCTTTTAGAATCCTTCATCCCTTAAGAGTTAGCAACTTCATAGATAAAGCTAAGGGTTGCCCAATGATTAACATCCAAGGCATAGACATCGCCATTGGGTAAAAGCTCTGGAGAGACTGAACTGGCAGCGTGCAAATCTTCCATTAAAGAATTGACTACAGCTACTGGGTTGGTCACGTTTAATATCTGTTCTTGGTCTAGTTTAAAGGTTGGCTGGTTTGCCAAAGCCGTCAAGGTCTTAGCAAATGGTTTGACAGAAAAAACAGCATATAGAGTATTTATACCAACTGAATCCGAAACTTTCCATTTCCAAGAATCTTCTGCTGATGGTACTGTCAGTTCACCCTCAGATGCAATCTCTAGATTTTTTAATTGCGTCTGGGCTTCGGCTGGTGTCGATTTAGTAGGAGTATAGAGAGCAAAAATACTACTGTCAGAATTAATTCCCAAAATAAGCAGATACAGCGATCGCTCACTAG
Source organism: Chroococcales cyanobacterium (assembly GCA_038259125.1). Lineage (GTDB taxonomy): Bacteria > Cyanobacteriota > Cyanobacteriia > Cyanobacteriales > Xenococcaceae > Waterburya. The sequence continues at coordinate 7,467 of JBBSPC010000059.1, forward strand.
TATTAGTCAAAGAAAGTTGAATATCTGAACCTTTAATTAAAATCGGCACTGTATTATAATTTGGCTCAGTATTATAGCGATCGCCAGAAAAAATTTGCTTCTTCTTGGCTGCTGGTTCTGGTTGTTTATTCTCAGCGGTTAAAGTCGTTCTGCGCAGATTGATAGGCTGTTCGGTGGTGACTGTTGATAAGGTAGCACCTGCTTTTAAACCTGAAGAAAATTCATTATCAGTCAGCTTAAGCCATTTAGCTGCTAGCAAATTATTAAACTGTGGCTTGAGGCGATCAATAGCAACTTTAACTGCTTCTTCATTTACCCCTGTAGTTTTGCTAATTAATTCTCCTCCAGCAGTATATAAGCCGTAGCTAGAGGTTTGATTTTCAGCGTTTGAATTGCTAGTTTCTGTTTCTGAGACAGCACGATCAACCTTACCCAAAAGACAATCAGCATTTTGCTCTCCTGAAGTATTCGCCGAGTTGACCCCCGAAATATTAGCAATAGCACTAGTGGCATCTACTCGTTCAATTCTTTGCATATCAGCATCTAGGGCTAAGTTTAACCCTAAGTTACGTTCTAGCATCCGAATACTTTCGCGGACTAACTGCCCCAGAAGCGGTAAATCAGCTGCTCCTGGCTGAATAAGCTTGGTTTTGCCAACCAAACCTGCTTTTGATTGAATTTGGAGTTGGGTCGCGTCTAGACCATCGGCAGATAGCAAACGCAGACAGGAGTAAACTCCATAACAGTCAAGAATTGTTGCAGGCAAACCCAAAAGTTTAACTTCAATATTGTTGTTGCTGACTTTGCTAACAACTCCCGTGGCATTAGGAGCATCGCTAGTGGCTAAATAATAAGCGATCGCAGATTTCTCAGGGCTATTGAGCGAGGGTTGTTGTTGCCTGCCCATTGTCTGCTCGACGGTGGCTGCTGTTCTAGCTAGAGCTATATGCACTTTGTTACTGGGAGTTAAATGCCAAAGATGTTGAGTTAAAGCGTAGGTAAACAGTCCTGCACTAAAGCCCTTCCAATGTCTTTCTACTGCCACTTGATTATTGCCGCTCGCAGAAAGAACAACTCCAGGCAGAGATAATAATCTTTTGGTGGGCTTAAGTCCTTTGGCAGCAAAATCGCTGCGTAACTGTTCTAAAAAGATTAACTCTTGAGGACTAGAACTCTCGGCAACCTCCGTCACCGATCGCATCTTGAGGATACTATGCAGGCTCCGAGGAGTAGTATTAAAGCTAGTATCTAAAACAAAAGTACATTTTGAGGTAGATAAAGACTGTGCCAATACCAGAAGAGTATCTTGCAGAATGCTGTTAGCAATAGAAGTTTTGGTAGAAGGTAAAACTCCGTCTACAGGCACAAAGCTATTGACTAGTTTAAAGGGAGTAGGATTATCGGTATTATCTACTGTTGCTACCTCTGAAGATAAAGGCATCTTAATTTGACCACCGTAGCCGCTAAAATGAAACACCACTACATCATCAGCTTTTGCCTGTTGAGTTAAATGTTCAACAAAAGTAGTTTCAATGTTTTCTCTGGTGGCTTGGCGATCGCATAAAGTAACAATATCTTGGGGATTAAATCCAAAACGATGAATTAATAGTTCACGTTGCAGTTCAACATCCGTCAAACAACCATCAAGATGTTCATGCTCGGGATAACGATTAATGCCCACAAGCAAAGCCAGCTTGCGACTAGTAGCTTCTGCTAAAGTTTGATGATAATTTTTAACTAAGGCTGCTAATTGACTATTTTTGTCTAAAGATGAGATTCCTGCTTCGGTTGCTCCCCAAGTAAACAAAGCCAATCCAGCTTGCTGTAGAAAAGTTCGGCGATCAAGTCCCATATCAGCTACTAGCTTTTAATATCAGCTATCAGCCTATCAGTAATAGCTGTTAAATACTATTTAAAATCAAAAAGGTTACAGATTAAGACTACCTTAAGTATTTTCAACCTGTAACCAATTATAGTGTTTTGCTTTAGTAATTCATAAATGATTTCGTAACCAGGTAACGCCCTAGGCTATGAAGCTTTCATGGCTCTAGCTAGTTCTTCAGCAACTTTAGGACGAGAGAATTGGGGAGGAGGTGTTTTGCCTTCTCTTAACATAGCCCTTACTTTTGTCCCTGACAAATGAATTCGCTCATCTTTAGTTGCAGGGCTAGTTTTAGCTGTTGCCATCTGTTCTGTCCGCGTACAGTAAAAAGCGTGTTCAAACTTGAGAGGTGTAATACCTAGTTCTTCTGGTGCAAATTCTCCAAAAATTTCTTGAGCATCATAAGTTCCATAATAGTCACCCACTCCTGCGTGATCGCGACCAACAATAAAGTGAGTACAGCCGTAATTTTTACGAATTAAAGCGTGAAAAATAGCTTCTCTTGGTCCTGCATAGCGCATGGCAGAGGGATTGATGGCTAAAATTACTCGCTCTTGAGGAAAATAGTTTTCCATCATGATTTCGTAGCAGCGCATTCTAACATCAGCAGGAATATCATCGCTTTTTGTTGCTCCCACTAGAGGATGAAGAAATAAACCATCAACAATTTCCAAGGCACATTTAATAATGTATTCGTGAGCGCGATGAATCGGGTTACGAGTTTGAAAACCGACTACCGTTTCCCAGCCTCTTTTTTTAAACATTGCTCTAGAGGTAGCAGGATCGATTTGATAGTTAGGAAACTGAGGGTGATTTTCTCTTTCTAGTAACCATACTCTGCCAGCTAGGTTGATTTCTCCTTGGTCATAAATTACTTTGACTCCAGGATGCTTGTCTTCCTCCGTACCGTAAACGTTTGCAGCTTCATTCTTTTTGTCGTAGCTATACTTCTCCACTAGCTGCAAAACTCCAATAAATTTGCCGTCAGAATTATCTAAACGAATTAAACTATCTACTGCTAAAGGATCGGCAATCTTTTTAGTCACTGAGAGCGTTACAGGTACAGACCAGGGTAAACCACTTGCTAAACGCATTTTTTCCACTACGCTTATGTAGTCTTCTTGACCCATAAAGCCACTGATAGGGCTAAACCCGCCAATGGCGATCATAACCAGATCGGATGTAGCTCTTTCGTCTAACTGAACTCTGGGTAAAGAGTCGGCTTTGGCTAGAAAGTCTTCTTTTTCGGCTGGGGTAGCCAAACGATCTATTAATTCACCACCGTGAGGTGCAATTAAGTCTTTACTCATAATATCTGCATCTTAATTTTTATTACTTATGCTTGGTTCAGAATGACGACGCTAACAAGTCAGTGAGAATAATATTTTCTCCATGAAAACCATTCTAAATTAATTGAATATATTAATTTTTTGTTATGGTCTTAGCATTACTTGTAATCTTTATGTTAAGTAAATCATATTTTTGTAGATTATGAAACGTTTGACTTTAATTCGATTCTGGCTAGCTGTCGCTTTGTCTTTATTACTTTCTTGCACGACGATATTACCTAATGCCTGGGCAATGGGAGGCAAACAACCGCCCCTAAATGAACCTGCACCCGAATTTATATTACCTACCAACACGGGAGATGGTGATATTTCTCTCAAAGATTATCAGGGTAAATGGGTAGTGCTATATTTTTATCCCCAAGATTTTACTTCTGGCTGTACCCTTGAAGCTCGACGTTTTCAACAAGATCTAGCAGAGTACGAGGCGAGAAACGTGCAAATTTTGGGAGTGAGTGTTGATGATGTTGATTCTCATGCCGAATTTTGCGATGCCCAGGGGCTTAAATTTCCTTTGTTAGCAGATACTAAAGGTACGGTAAGTAAGACTTATGGCTCTTGGTTAGGAGCAATGTCCTTGAGACACACTTACTTAATCGATCCTCAAGGCATTTTACGGGAGACTTTCTTGGGAGTTAGACCTAGTATTCATAGTCAAGAAGTACTTGCTCGTTTAGACGAGTTAGAACAGGAACTATCTAGCTAAAAAATTGTCCTAGTTATAATCAGTAATAGTAACTTTTTATTTGTTTGCAATCGTAAATATAGCTGGACTTGCATGGAGTCAATAGTTGGTAAAATATTAAGCGATCGCTATCGCATTATTCGAGAACTAAGTCAGGATGATTTTAGTACCCTTTATGCAGCCGAAAATCTGGCAGATGTAAACTCTCCTCAATGTCAAATTGAAAGGTTACAGCCTCAGTATGAAAGTGAAGTTCTAGGTACTCAGTCTTGGCAAAAGGTTCTCCAGGCGTTTGTCGAACAGGGTAACATCCTTAAGAAGATTAGCCAGCATCCACAAATCCCTCAACTATTGGCTTTTTTTGAATGCGATCGTCAATTTTATTTGGTTCAAGAACTTTTTGAGGGCGAAACTTTAGAGCAAAGGTTAGAGCATTCTCTTATTAATCAAGCAGAGGCTATTGAATGGCTACAAGAAATTTTAAGAATTCTCGAATTTACTCATAAAGCTAATGTAGCTCATTTAAATATTCAGCCTTCAAGTTTAATTCAGCATCAAGATGGTAGAAAGTTTTTGACTAATTTTGCAGGAATCAAAAACTCTATTTTATTTAAAAATAAATCTTTACAAACTATAGTCAATCAAGATTTTGCAGCTCCCGAACAGATAGAAGGTAAACCCGATTTCACTACTGATATTTATGCTTTGGGAAAAACAATTATTTATGCTCTGACTGGAGAAATTTCTGAATTTATTCAGCCAAAAACACATTCTACTAACGACACTCAACAACCTTCAACATCTAATACTTACTCTAGTGCCAATATTGATTCCAAACTTGCTACTATCCTCAACAAAATGGTGAACAAAACACCATCTTTACGTTATCAGTCTGCTGCGGACGTTATCGCCGAACTGAATTTTGAGCAACAAAATGTAGTTGTCTTCCCGCCTCCTTTTTCGCTTGATCCTCAATCACTTCAATCTTCTGGCGGGGAAATGCCTTTTGTTGTCTCGCCTAAAAGTAGAAAAAAACCTAGGCAGAAAACAAGTTTCCGTTTTGAATTTCCCAAAGGGATCATTTGGTTACTATTAGCACTTCCTTTTGTTACTGCCCTAATAATCATATTTATTGGCATGAATAGAAACGCTTATCAAGGCTATGTCGATTATGCAAATAATGATTATCAATTTGAGCTTAAGTATCCTCAAGCATGGTCAAAAAGAGATTTAGATGATCCAATTACAGGTGAAGTAGTAGTTTTTGCTTCTCCCCTAGAAACTAACGCCGATTTATTCTTAGAGAAGGTATCTATTGCTGTTGAATATTTACCTTCTGAATCTACTACCTTAAAACAATATAGTGAAACTGTTTTTAAGCGGATAAAACAAAATAAGGCAAACAACATCGAAATATATCAAGATCGCAAAACCAAAATCGATGAGTTTCCTGCTCGCATAATCGTTTATTCTCGTCAAGAAAGAGGATTGCAGTTAAGGCAAATGGAAGTATTTACGATTAAAAATAAGCAAGTATATATTGCTATTTATACTGCCGAAAAAGCTAAGTATTCTAAATTTCTAGAAACAGCAGAAAAAATCATTGATTCTTGGGAAATAAATTGATTAGTGATTATTAAGGTTATAGCAGGCTGATTTACAAACTGACAATTCACCGTAACCCATAAATAATAAATACTTGCAGTTTGCCTTTACATTCATAATTGCACTCACACCTTAAGAAAAGTAGTTGGAGATTTCCTGAGCAATTTGAGTTGCACCATCTTTAGCTAAACGCTCTGTTTTTCTAGGAGGCAACATATCCTGATTTAAAAAACTCCAGTCTCCTTTGAAGAACTCATCGGTAGAAATAATTTGATGTTGAGAATAGTCTTGTATGGCTTCAAGCAACACTGACGCTTCCGCAAAGTCTTGACGGGTTAGAGAGACAATAGGTAAGTCTAAACACAGTGCCTCAGAAAATGTACTATAGCCTGGTTTAGAAACTATTCGTCCACAAATAGGCATAAAATCTAAAGGACGAAGAGCGTTATCTAAGATCTTGAGTAAATTTGCTAGATCTGGTGCAGCACGATCAAAAGTAATAAACTGCCAGTCAGGAAATTGCTTTAAATTATGGTAGGGAATTGACTCTAATCCTAAACCGCCAAAAGTCAGCAAGACAGTTTTCTTGGTAGGTGCAGTTAGCTGAAATTTTTGTTTTATTTCTTTACCATAATGCGGTGTACTGCCTGTTAAGCCGACATCGGTAATTTGAGGAAAAGCACTCATGGGTTCAGCTAAAGGCAGGCGAAAAAGGCGATCGCTTTGACCATAATACTTGGCTATCCACTGCACTACTTCCTTAAAATCTTCTCCCCAGTCACGATAAATAAAGTCCCAGCCAAAATTGCTCATCATCCAGCAGGGAATACCCGCAGCATGAGCTATAGGAGCAGCTAAGGCGGGTATATCGGCTAATATTAGCCCCACATTATTATTACGAATAAAATTTGCCTCTTCGGCAATAATGCTATCCTGCCGAGCAATAATTCCTTGCATTTTATTCAAGGTTGCTTGCTTATTCATAGTCAGACTATCACTTTGAATTACCCCCACATCAAAAACGCGCTGGCGGTAAACGAATTCCCCTGGCACATAAGATCTAAGTAACCATTCAGGAGCAACCGTGACAAATATTAGAGGAATGTCAGGACGTAACTGCTGTAATTTGTCGGCTACCGTTGCTGTCCGCACAGCATGACCAAAACCGTGGCTGGTTACTGCGAGATAAATAGCTGGCTGAGACATTTAACATTTAACATTAAGCATTGAACAATTGTTGGTTTTAGTTTTTATTAAGTAGAGCGACATAATTAAACTGAAAATAGAATTCTCCTAGTCCCCCAGTCCCCTAGTCAGAGATTACTCCGCCCTAAACGGACGGAGCCTGCTCTGACCGTTGGTCAATCTATACCAAGGTTTATTGTTTCCTGTCTATTTATTGCCCGACATATCGATTCATGAAGCTTTCTAATGATTCCATTTTTATAGCGAAGACAGATTCTAAGCGCGTAATCTCATCATTAGTACAGAAAAATTCATGTGCCAAAAGAGTCCGTAATGTACCTAATGATTTATTTAACTGTGGATTAATTAAACCCAACCCTGTACGCAGACCATCAAATAACTGTAGAGGTGGATTGATGACAATTGGCTCACGATTAAATAAACGAGCAAAAATCCGCGGAATATCTTCTCTTTTAAGAATATCGGGACCTCCTACCGCAAAAATCTGATTCTTTGCTGCCTCAATCTGAGTCGAAGCGATCGCAATTTTAGCCAGATCGTCAGTACTAACTATAGAGGAGCGATTTTGCTGATCGCCAATCGAGAAATAAATCCCCGTATCTCGAAATCTCTCTGCCAAGGGAATTAAATTATTGGCAAAACCTGAAGGACGGAGAATTGTATAGCTTAAGCCACTAGCAGCCAGATATTTTTCTACTTCGCGTTTGGCTTTAAAGGTAGCCGAATCTTGATAACCTCGGTCAACCCCTAAAACAGAAATAAAAACAAAGTGTTTTACATCATTAGCCACGGACTGATCGATCAAATCAATATTAGCTCGATAGTCTAGAGCTTGAGCATCACTACCAGAGCCATGACTACTAATAATGTATTTAATATCCCGACAAGCTTTAACGATATCTCTCTCTTGTTTTAAGTCGCCAATAAAAATTTCTGCTCCTCGATCTTCCAATTCACCATAATGAGAAACAAGACGAACAAAAGCTCTGACAGGCTCATTATTTTCTCTCAATTGTCTGACGATTCTGCGTCCTAAAGATCCTGTTGCGCCTGTGACTAAATACATTGCGATACCTTTTTTTAGAGCTAATAGCTTCTTCTTTCTTAAGTTTAACTAAAAACTAATTGAGCCAGCAATTGAACCAGAATTAGATACTGATTACCAGGCTGGCAACTTGAGCGTGGGGGATGCTGGGGTTTGGCGACTCTTATCCAACCACGCTACTGACCGACACCTCTTAGATTAAACTTCAGCACAAGTCTTCTAAGAGGCTAGATTTCATCGCCAGTATTAATCTACTTATTAAGCAAAGTCATTAAAGCTATAAATGCGATCGCTATTGCCAAAATAGAATGCCTCCACGTTTTCTACCACCAAAGTTGAATCAGAATCATGAATGATAACCTGATTATAAGCTGAACCACGGGCGATCGCGTAGTCGTCTAGATTGCCCCACAGCTTGAGTACATCATAGTCTCTACCGCCATCAATCAAAACGGTCGCTGCAAAGCCGCCGATCTCAAAAGTGTCATTGCCACCATCGCCAAAAATAGCAGCATTTTTAATTGAGCCTGACTGATTTGCTGACCAAGATTCTTCAGTGAATGAATTAAAATCAACTATGGCTGCTTGGAAATAGTCATTGCCTTGACCCAATCTAATCTCACAGTCTTCAATGCCAATAGTGCTACCGTAGCCAATAATGCGATCGCATCCCTGACCTGTTAGGATCTTACCGCCTTTGATGCCCACTTCACCATAGCCAAGAATAAGATCGTCTCCCTCTCCCGTTTTGATGACTCCCCCAGTATTGTCGATACCAATGGCGATCGCTCTTGAATTATCGGCAATGGCATTAGTATTAGTTTGAACATCTGAATCATTAGCAGCAGCCACGGCATCAGCATCAGCATTGGCATACACAGCAGAATTGTTGACTGCAATACCAATAATAGCGTCATTTCCTTGACTCGTAGCGATCGCACCTTAGTTGACAATTCCCACCGTACTACCCTGAGAAATCGTCAGAGATTCTGCATCTGCTGTGGCAATGGCTACGTCGTTAGCCATAGATTCGGCTTGAGAAATGGCTAAAGAATTACTTAAGCTTCTGTTGTTTGCAAAGCCAACAATTAGATCGTTGCCTTGACCCGTAAAGATTGTACCAGAATTAATTATTCCCAAAGCGTTTGTATTACTATTAGCCGTTGCTTTAGATGTGCTTTGGGAAATAGCTGTCTTAATTTCCTTGAGCGTTTTAGAATCTACAGCAGCGTTATTAGCAAATGCAGCAGCCTCAGACTCACTCAAAGCCCAGGTACTAGCTACACCAACAATAATATCATCACCTTGACCTGTGGCGATCGCGCCTAGATTATCAATGCCGATAGCTAAACTATTAACGACGCTAACGGACTCACTTGTGGCACTAACTGAAGAGTCGCAAAAACTGATTCAGCTTGGGAAATAGCTATTGAAACAGCCAACGCTGAAGCATTTGCTATGCCGATAATCATGTCATGACCTTTGCCTGTGGCGATCTTACCTGAGTTACTGATTGTCACAGCCTCAGCTATAGCCAGAGAATTGCTAACAGCATCAGCCTCAGCGACATTGCCAAAAATTAATTTAGCTTGGGAGGTAGCTATTGAGACGCTCTTAGCCGAAGCATTAGCTATGCCTAAGATTGTGTCATGACCTTTGCCTGTAGTAATCTTACCCGTATTCTTAATGCCGATGGCAAGTGCATCCGCGCTAGATTCGCTATAGGCATTAGCTGTAGCCAGATCATCTGAAGTTAATTGAACCTCAGAAGTGGCGGTAGCGTTACTCGAAGCATTGGCTACACCAAGAATAGTGTCATCACTTTTGCCTGTGGCGATCGCACAATTATTATTGAGTGGCGCATCAATCGGATTATCTTGGAGATCGGTAACTATAATATCTTTAAATAATATTTTTTTAGACATAACATTTGCTTTAGCTAAAATAATTTGCTGCTAAAAACACTGTTTCTAGCAAACTAATTATCTGTTAAGCAGAGCGTATTTATTGTCAAGCTAAGATGAAAAAATCATTTTAAAAATAAATTAGCAGTCAAGATTTGATGTAATTTAGATAAAGCATTGCTCTTATTTGCGTATCAATCCCTGTTCTTTATCCTTCATTTCTCAGTTTCTCAATTCCTCAAAAATATGACCGATTCACAAGCTATTAACCAAGCCGTCGCTAATCTCTACAATACCTATCCCTTTCCCCCCGATCCTCTTTCAGATCTCGAACCTCCTGGCTATAACTGGCGGTGGAATTGGACATCGGCATATAGTTTTTGTACGGGAATGAAGCCTGCTACTCAAGACATTCGTATTTTGGATGCGGGTTGTGGTACAGGTTCGGGTACAGATTATCTAATTCACCTCAACCCAGAAGCAGAGGTAACGGCAATTGATCTAAGTGAAAAAGCTTTAGAAATGGCTGAAGAACGCTGTAATCGTTCAGGGGTAATTGCTAAACACGCTAAACCAGTCAAGTTTTTTAACCTCAAGTTAGAAGAAGCGACGAACCTAGAAGGAGAATTTGACTTTATTAACTGCGTGGGCGTTTTACATCATTTACCCGAACCAGAGAAAGGTATTCAGGCATTGGCAAAGAAACTCAAGCCAGGAGGCATTCTGCATATATTTGTCTATGCAGAATTAGGACGCTGGGAAATTAGCTTGATGCAAAAAGCGATCGCGCTTTTCCAGGGAGACAAACGCGGTGATTATCGTGATGGGGTAAAAGTTGGTCGAGATATTTTTGCTAACTTACCTGAAAATAATCGTATTTTAAAGCAGGAAAAAGAGAGATGGGCATTAGAAAATCATCGTGATGAAGCCTTTGCCGATATGTATGTTCATCCCCAAGAAATTGACTATAACGTCGAAACGCTGTTTAATTTGATTGATGCTTCTGACTTGGATTTTGTTGGCTTTTCTAATCCTAAATACTGGCAGCTAGACAGGCTGGTAGGGGAATCGGTAGAATTGATGACTAGAGCCAAAGACTTAAGCGATCGCACCTTATACCGTTTAATAGAGTTACTAGACCCAAATTTGACTCATTATGAGTTTTTCTTAGCCAAACCACCTTTAAAAAAAGAAGATTGGTCAAGGGATGAAAAGTTAAAGGCAGCTATTCCTGAATGTAGTCCCTGTCTGCAAGGGTTTCCTAGTCAAAGCTTTCTAGATTTTGAATACCAGATGGTTCATTTGTCTGATGATGAATATCAGTTTATGCTGGCTTGCGACAAAAACACCGAAAAACAGTCTAGTGTCGGTGATATTTTAAGCAGTTGTGACTTAGATATAACAGGAGTGCGATCGCTTTTTGATAGGCAATTAATTGTTTTAAATAGTAATTAAATCTGGCGATCACCATTATATTTTCTCTATTTGTAAAAAAAACTGGCAAGAGATCCAAAGCCATCAGTGCATTATGATAAGGCAAGCAGCAAATTTTCAACTTGTAATGTCGAGCAGTTTCCAAGGCGAAGCCAAATAACTTTCGGAGGATTCCCAAATACTAAACTCAGGTCGTGCATATCCGCGTCTTTCGAGACAATCATCAAATTGTTGTCTTTTGCATAATCCCAAACTATTGGGTCGATCATTGCTTTCATGCCCACATCTCGAACGTGAAGCGAATTTGGGAAAAGATCGCTCAAGCGTTTTGGTAACTTGGGCGACAAGTTTTCATCAAAAAGCAATCTCATGTAGATACTGGAGGGATCATAAACCGACGTTCACGGTCAGCAGCATAAGCAATGCAAGCTTTTAAATCTGACCGCGTTAGATCGGGAAAATCATCAAGAATTTCTGCTTCGGTCATCTCAGAAGCCAAGTACTCAAGCACTTCATAAACCGTAATTCGCAAGCCACGAACACAAGGTTTTCCACCACGTTTCTCAGGTTCAATTGTGATGATGTCTCGGTAATTCATAGGTTCTTACAATCATTAGTTGCAATTATGCTTCTATCCTACCAAAATAAAGAAACTCAAGTGCCGTGTTAGCCGTTGATTCTAACAGAAGTTCCTTGAGGAACTATGCTAGGTGCAGAAAAATTAGTATTAGATATCTCACCCTCGTAATTCTTAGAATTAGCAATATTCCTGATATTAATCTTGGTAAACCAAAAAAAGCCTAAACCAACTATTGTAGCTGTTCATCTTAAAGCTAAAATTGCTGGGAAAACATCACTTTTTTTAAACATAGATACTCGATATAACAAAACTAAAGCTCATACACAATAGGCGGTACAATTACATCAATAAGTATGATTTAATTTCCATCTTCATATTAGCTCTAGCTTGTTTTTCTAACTTGTGATCAAAGAATCTAGATATGTAATTTCTCAAAACTGCTTTTCCTGATGTAATTAACGATCGAGAATATGGCAAAATTTAATAGATAGCAATCAAAAACTACTATTTATTAGTTGGCAAAAGCTACTAAACTCTTTGCACTTTAACTTTACATAAAGAAAGCCAGAGATTGCTCGACTTTAATAATGTGATGCAGTGAAACCTCTGATAGGATTTTATGCTTTGATCGATAGCTACTGGTATCAGAAGATTAATTAATAGAGCAAATTAAATGTCAACGCTTCCCCAAAAAATGTACATGGCGTAATTGTAGTGTTGTAAACTAGGCTGGCGACACAAATTTTATAATTTGCTCTGTTTGAGTCGTCGAGCAAGCATCCACCCTGTATGTTTAGTAAATCTAGATAAAGTAAAGTAATGCCATTGCCAAACAACCCACGTCGCACGAAAATTGTCGCCACGGTAGGTCCCGCAACGCTACAGCCTGATGTTCTTCGCCAGCTAATCAAAGCAGGAGCAACAACTTTAAGAATTAATTTTTCCCACGGTACGCAACAAGACCATCAAAAGGCAATACGTTTAATTCGACAAACAGCTTTTGAACTAGATCAGCCAGTCGGCATTTTGCAAGATTTACAGGGACCAAAAATTCGTTTAGGTAAGTTTGTTAGTGGCAAGATTAACCTTAAAAATGGTGATCCATACATTTTGACTAGTCGCCAAGTCGAATGTAACCAAGAAATAGGCTACATCAGCTATAACAAGTTAGCTCAAGAAGTTCCTGAAGATGCCACAATCTTGCTGGACGATGGCAAGGTAGAAATGAAGGTAGAAAAAATTGATGTAGCTAATCAAGATTTATACTGTCGAGTGATTGTCGGGGGAGATCTTTCTAGTAATAAAGGAGTGAACTTTCCTGGTGTATTTCTTTCAGTTAAAGCCCTAACTCAAAAAGATCGTGAAGACTTGATGTTTGGCTTAGATCAAGGAGTTGACTGGATTGCTCTAAGTTTTGTGCGTAATCCTCAAGATATTTTAGAAATCAAAGATTTAATATCTAGTTCAGGTAAGTCTATTCCTGTGATTGCCAAAATCGAAAAACACGAAGCGATCGAGCAAATGGATGCTATTCTTTCTCTTTGTGATGGTGTAATGGTAGCAAGAGGAGATTTGGGTGTAGAACTACCCGCAGAAGATGTTCCAATTCTGCAAAAACGCTTAATTATTACAGCCAATAGATTGGGTATACCAATTATTACTGCTACCCAGATGCTCGACAGCATGGTCAATAGTCCGCGACCAACTCGTGCCGAAGTATCAGATGTGGCTAACGCTATTTTAGACGGCACTGATGCAGTAATGCTATCAAATGAAACGGCAGTTGGTAATTATCCAGTCCAGGCTGTAGAGACAATGGCAACTATTGCCTGTCGTATTGAACAAGAACAGCCAACAAACAATCTTAAACTGAAACGAACTAGACGTTCAATTACCCATGCTATATCCGCTGCGGTAGGTCAAATTGCTTCTCAACTAGATGCAGCAGCAATTATGACCCTAACAAAAACAGGTGCAACTGCTCGCAATGTCTCCAAATTTAGACCAAAAACGCCTATTTTAGCGATAACTCCTCATGTTTATGTTGCCCGTAGGTTGCAGTTAGTTTGGGGAGTAAAACCTTTGTTGGTTTTAGATCTGGCTTCGGCGACTCAAACTTTTGAAGCAGCAATTAATGTGGCTCAAGAAAAAAACTGGCTATTTGCTGGAGATTTAGTAGTGATGACGGCGGGGACTCTTCAAGGTGTAGCTGGTTCAACGGATTTGATTAAAGTAGAGTTAGTTAAGGCTATTTTGGGGAAAGGTTCAGGCATTGGACAGGGAGCTATTAGCGGTAGAGCTAGAGTAGCTCATAGTGCTAGAGATATTCATGATTTTAATCCTGGGGAGATCTTGGTTGCGCCTGCAACTAACGCTCAATTTGTTGATATTATTCGTCAAGCATCAGGGATTATCACAGAAGAGGATGACTTAACTAGTCATGCTGCTGTAATTGGCTTGCGTTTGGGTATACCCGTAATTGTTGGTTTTAAAAATGCCACGGAAGTTATCCGAGAAGGGGCAATTTTAACAGTTGATGCTAAACGGGGTATAGTGTATTCAGGTACATTGATATCCTCTCCAACTTGACATGAGAAAAGCCTCCTAAAATAATAAATTCATTTTGAGCCAGCCAATTTAAAAGCGCACAGGCTACTGAACCAAACTGTATTTTAAAGCCAGTCTAATCAATTCAATACGGTTACTCGTATCTGATTTACGTAGTAAGCTAGTGACGTATTTTTCAATCGTGCGGTGGGATAAATGAAGTTTTAAACCAATGTCAATATTTGAATAGCCATCTATCAGAAATTTAAGAACTTCTTCTTCTCTAGGGGTTAGCTCTAGCTGTGACTGTAGTTTTTGCTGATTTAATTGAGTTTCTTGAGCGTTGCTGGGCAAATTTTGTGATGATTCGAGGGTTTTGCTATCTTGAGGAAATCTTAGCTCAGAATGAACAATTTGCGATCGCTCTAATAAATTACGAACTATTGCCCTCAATTCTGCCATTTCAAACGGCTTAGATAGGTACATATCACATCCGACTTGATACCCTTGAATCCGCTCGGTTGTCTCTTTACATTCAGTCAATAGTATTACTGGTAAAAGACGATACTGAGGCAATTGACGGATATTTTTGACTAATTCATAGCCGTCTTTTTTGGGCATTTTAATATCAGAAATGAGCAGGTGAGGATGATACTTATCTAATTTAGATAAGGCTTCTTCACCATTTTCGGCTGTGATAACTGAATATCCCCATAGCTCTAAGTAATCGCTTACAGATAAGCGTATTCCTGGATCATCTTCGGCGATTAAGATTAATAATGGCATTGATTCTGGCGTGATTTATTAAGCTCATTCACTGTTTTTATATTACATATAAATGTCTCCTTTCTATATGTCTTGCGTACATTAATATTTTCTGATATTGGCTTTTCAGAGGTGGTCTTTAGACTCAATATCCCGCCTTTATGATGCAGAACTAGCATAACTATAAAGGCGGGATAATATTTAGATCGAGCTAACTTCAGGATGTATGTCTCAAGTGCGGTTTAAGAACGACGAGCGATAACGGGGGCAGGGGTAGCTGTAGAGCTTGAACGTTTTCTTCTTCTTGTGGTTTTAACAGGCTGCTGTTCAGGAGTCTGCAAGAGGAATACTACTAAAGGACGACTACGTAATTCTCGCTTAATTAAACGCTGCAAACCAGCTTCTATTTCTAGGCGTACTTCTGTCCAGTCAACTTCAGTTTCTCCGTTTTCTGTGTAGCTAAAGTCACTCCAGCGATCGCTTAAAATCCGTTCTATGGTTCTGGCTACTAATTGCTGTAATAAAGATTGTTCTACTGATGTTACCACACCCCGTAGGTGTAAAGCGGGAGATGCTACCAATTTACCAGACATATCAATTGCTGTAGCGACGGTAATTACCCCATCTTCAGCTAGCTGCTGCCTTTCCTTCATCACATCGTCTTGGACAATTCCCGCGCGGTCTACAAGCGCAATGCCAGAGGGAACTTCACCATTCATACCAATGCTATTTTCGGTCAGCTCGATCACATTACCGTTTTTGATAATTACAATATTTTCTTCGGGAATACCCATTGCTTTTGCCATCCCAGCGTGTTCGACCAGCATTCTATGCTCACCGTGAACAGGCACAAAGAATTTGGGTCTGGTTAAATTAAGCATTAACTTATGATCTTCCCTCGCACCATGACCTGAAACGTGAACTCCTTGGGCGCGACCATAAATTACTTTTGCCCCCTGCATCATCAGGCGGTCGATGGTGTTGACTACTCCAATAGTATTTCCAGGAATAGGATTAGCCGAAAATATAATCGTATCTCCTTCTTTAACTCTAACTTGTCGATGTTCGCCTCTAGAGATGCGGGTCATGGCTGCTAAAGTCTCTCCCTGAGAACCAGTACAAAGAACCAAGACCTTATTGTCTGGTAAACGATTGACTGTGCGAATCTGCTCAAAAATATCATCGCGACATTGAATATATCCTAGCTTGCGTGCATGGGCGATAACGTTGAGCATGGAACGACCAACTACCGCAACTTTTCGACCATGTTTTTGCGCCAAATCGAGAATCATATTTACCCGATGCACTGAGGAAGAAAAGGTCGTAACCATTAAGCGTCCTTCGGCTTGTCCAAAGACACGATCTAGATTGGGGTACACAGAACGTTCTGAGGGGGTATGTCCTGGTGTTTCGGCATTAGTAGAATCACTTAGCAAGCACAATACACCTTTTTCACCGTGTTCGGCTAATTTTTGCAAGTCAAAATGTTCTCCATCTACAGGAGTATGGTCGATTTTAAAGTCCCCTGAATGAATAATTACGCCGATGGGAGTGTGAATAGCAACGGTAAAGCTATCGGCAATTGAGTGGGTATTGCGAATATACTCAGCGCGAAAATGCTGACCAATTTGTACAATTTCTCTGGGTAAAACGCTTTTGAGAGTAGTGCGATCGCTTACTCCAGCCTCTTCAAGTTTATCACTTAACAAAGACATTGCTAGTCTAGGACCATAAATTACAGGAATGTCAAATTGCTTTAGGTGATAAGCAATTCCACCTATATGATCTTCATGACCGTGGGTCACAATCATACCTTTGATCCGATGAGAATTCTCTCTGAGGTACGTCATATCGGGCAAAACAATATTAACGCCGTGCATCTGGTCTGAAGGAAAACCTAATCCTGCATCCAGCAGAATAATCTCGTCTTCATATTCAAAAACACAGGTATTTTTGCCAATCTCATGTAATCCTCCTAGAGGAATGATTTTCACGGTTGGCTTGTTGGCTTTTTTAATTACTTTGGTCATTGATGTTTCTACTTTGTGTTAGTTATTTGGACTTTTTTATTTAATCAATAAAAACTGAAAAATATGCCTTAGAATCTTGTCGTTTGAAGAGTTTTCTAAGCGGTTTAAAAAAATGTTCGCTACAGTAAATTCCCTGAAATTACTATTAGTAATTGCCAAAATTACTTACTTTAGCGATTATTTATATTGATGATGCCATCGAATGAATCGAAATGGTAGTTTAACCTTATTTTTGTTAATAGTGGTTTATTTTTATTAATGATAGAGAATCTAAACTAGCTTGTTTACTTATATGTAGGTCTGATTTTAGCAGTGGCTTAAGGGATAATAAAATTAAACTAATTTTAATTCTTTTAAAACTATTTTTAAACTTTCTAATAAATCTAATTGTAGCTCACATAAAGGCGTACGCAACTTACCCACCTTCCATCCCTGTAAATTTAGAGCTGCTTTAACAGGAATAGGGTTGGTAGCCATAAATAAAGCCTGAAATAAAGGAAAAAGCTTTACCTGAATTTTACTGGCTTGCTGATTATCTCCTTGATTAAATGCCTGAATCATTTCTCCCATTTCCTTACCTACTAAATGAGAAGCGACGCTGACTACGCCGACACTTCCTACTGTCATCATTGGCAAAGCCAAAGCGTCTTCTCCTGAATAAATAGCAAAATTAGCAGGAGTCAAACATTTAATTTTACAAGCCTGTTCTAGATTACCGCTAGCTTCTTTAATTGCTACTATATTAGCAATTTGCGCCAGATTTGCCACTGTTTCTGGCTCTAGATTGCTGCTAGTTCTTCCTGGTACATTATACAACATCATTGGCAGATCGGGGCAAGCTTCGGCGATCGCTTTGAAGTGCTGATATTGCCCCGACTGAGGTGGCTTATTGTAATACGGCACTACCTGTAATGAACCATCTAAATCTAGTTTAGCGGCTTTTTGCGTTGCTGCGATCGCTTCGGAGGTAGAATTAGAACCTGTACCAGCAATTATTTTAGCTTTACTGCCAACTGCTTGTTTTACTACTTTGAATAGCTCATATTCCTCTGACCAGCTTAAGGTGGGGGATTCTCCTGTTGTACCACAGATCACTAAGCCATCACTGCCATTTTCTACCAGATGATTTGCCAGCTTTTCGGCTACTCCATAGTTTACGCTACCATCCTCGGCAAACGGCGTTACCATTGCCGTAATTACCCTACCAAAGTATTCTCCACTCATTAAATCTAGACTCAAATAATTAATTTATCAATCAAGAAAAGCAAAAGCTAGACGCTCACTGCTGAATCAGACGTTATTAACAGATTTTTCGCTAACAGTAATTCCGCTATTTGAATAGCATTAAGGGCAGCACCCTTACGAATCTGATCTCCACACAGCCATAGTTCCAAACCACAATCTTGAGAAATATCTTGGCGAATTCTGCCAACTAGTACAGGATCTTGTCCCGTTGCATCTATCGGCATAGGAAAGTAATTACTTTGCCAATCTTCAACTACTTTAACTCCTGGTGCAGCAGCAATTACTTCTTTAGCCTTAGCTACTTCAAAGGGTTGAGCAAACTCTAAATTTATAGCTTCAGAGTGAGCGCGTAAAATAGGCACGCGAACGCAGGTAGCAGTAATCTTCAATTCAGGAGCGTCAAAAATTTTCCTGGTTTCGTTAACCATTTTCATCTCTTCTTCGCAGTATCCCTGCTCATTTAAAGGAGAGTTATGGGGAAATAAATTAAAGGCAATGGGATAGGGCAACACTTCAGCTTTTGGCTGTTTGCCATCTAAAATATCTCTAGCTTGAGTTTTGGCTTCCTCCATTGCTCTAGCACCAGCACCAGAAGCAGACTGATAGGTAGACACAACTACCCGCTTGATTGGCTGCACCTGATGAAGAGGATAAATAGCCACTCCCATTAGAATAGTTGTACAGTTGGGGTTGGCAATAATTCCCTGATGTTTCGCTGCTGCTTCGGGATTAATTTCAGGAACTACTAAAGGCACATCATCATTCATCCGAAAAGCGCTGGAGTTATCAATAACTACTGCTCCTGCTTCTACAGCTTTTTTAGCCCAGGCTTTGGATGTAGAACCACCCGCAGAAGCCAAAACAATATCTACGCCCTCAAAAGACTTTTCGCTAACTGCTTCTACAGTTATTTCCTGACCGTTAAATATAATTTTGCTACCAGCAGAACGAGGCGAGGCTAATAATTTCAATTCTTTTAGGGGAAACTTGCGTTCTGCTAGCAATTCTAACAATTCTTGACCAACTGCTCCCGTCGCCCCCAAAATAGCGACATTTACTTCTTTAGACAATGAAATTGACCTCCATAACTTGTTTTAAAGTGATTTGAATTAAACTGATAGACTTAAAATTTTAATTATTCTGAGGTACGTATGTATCGTTTTTGAGCTTTAAGAATCAAGCTCAATTGCCTTGAATTCTGTGAACGGGGGATAATTTAACTTAAGTATCGGCTTATCCTATCATAATGCTTTTAGTTTAAATAGCTGGGGTTTACAGACTGCAACAAGTATATAGCTGATGCAGACTCAATATCTAAACGAAATAAAAATGAAGCCGAACCCCACACAAAATTAAGAAAAAGTATAGCTCTTTTATATAGAACGCCTGGTGTGAATTAAATTTTAGTAAGCTGAGGAGGATTGAAAAGTCAAAACATCAATCTCAAAATGACGACGCAAGAAAAGCCGCAAAGTATGAGAGGTCATTTTGAGTGCCATATGAGTAGCCAAGCCACCAACAG
>JBBSPC010000060.1:0-27061 GCA_038259125.1 Chroococcales cyanobacterium
CCTGTAAACGTTTGCGAAATTCTCCTTTAGGGTGACCACCTTTGACTTCGCCAAAAATTTTAAAATCTGCTTCAGGGGAATCACAAACTATATAGGTTGGCCACCCCATTTCTTTTTTATCGGGATACTGCGCCAGCAAAATTTGACGATACTGGCGATAGGTAGCAGTATCCTGCATTTTTACATCTATAAATTCTAAATCTAGCTCTTTAGCAACTTTGGCATCATAAAAAGACATCTTGTGGCAAACACCACAGTCTTCAGAAGAGAATTTGACAACGGCTTTAGTCATTTCATTAAACATTTATCATTGAACATTTAACAATTATCATTGCTTAAGCAGATTAACCGTTAATTTTACAGAAATTTAGCATAAACACGGGGATGTAAATGTAAGGATTCAGGTATAGGAATCAGGAATTAGAGAAGGCTATTCTCCAATATCAGCACTAGCCCTCAAGGCAGAAGCGAAAAAATCCAAAACCGAACGCTCTTGAAAGCGACAAGTCTGTCATTCTAAACCGCTACACAATTTTTGCTCAAGCTATTTTAAAAGAATCATAATTTGAAAGCTATTTCTTTTAGCGGTAAGCCGTAATTAGAGTAACGGGATTTAAAGGAGTAAAGCGGGTTAGGTGATGTACTGGCACGGAACGAGATATCTGTAGCTGTAATAAGCGATATTGCCAGGAATTATTGTTGAACCAATTAATTGCTTGCAGATGATGCTCAATAGTAGCAAATGCCATGACTATCATTCCATTTTCTGTTAGCTTTTGACCGCAATAATTTAAAATTTCGATTAAGTTTCCGCCACTGCCACCAATAAAAATGCGATTAGGATTAGGTAAATCCAATAGTGCTTTTGGTGCTTTGCCGTTAATACTGCTGATATTATCGACTTTAAATCTCTGGCAATTTTTAGTAATTAAATTTGAACCCATACTAGTCTTTTCGATCGCAAATATCTTAGAGGTAGGACACAATCTACCTATTTCAATGGAGACTGAACCTGTTCCTGCGCCAATATCCCATACCGTTTGGTTTGGCTGTAGTGATAATTCTCCCAGGATAGATAAACGAATTTCCTTTTTGGTAATTAAACTAGGGCGATCGCTAAAGCTTAAAAAACTACTATCAGGTAATCCAATTAAGGGCAAATTATCGAGTTTTAAATTATCGACTTGTGCCTGACGCAATAGTATTAAAACATTTAAAGAAGCAAAATAATTATTGTCTAATTTACTTAATTCAACTACTTGTTCAGAGGAGAAATGATGTATTTTTTCCGCTACATCTCCCAAATTTTCACAGACATAAAAACTATAGTTAAGAGGTAGGTCTAAACTAACAAAAAGAGATGCGATCGCAACAGGATTATTGTGACTATCTGTTAATAGGGCAATTTTCTCTTTTCCTTGCTTTAAAAGCTTAACCAACTCATCGGTGTTGCGTCCGTGAACGCTTATTAAATTAGCATCTTGCCAAGTAATTTTTAAACTGCTAAAGGCTAATTGAACTGAACTTAGGTGAGGACAAAATTGAATTTGTTCGGCAGAAAACTTTTCTAATAACAATCTTCCCAAACCAAAAAAAAGTGGATCGCCACTAGCTAAAATAACAACAGTATGTTCAGCTAAGTTTAATTGTGCGATCGCCTCCAATCCTGTTTGCAGATTAGTTAGATCTATTTTCTCTACTGTCTGTTCAGCAAAATAATTTAGATGGCGTTTGCTACCTGCCAAAATAGTAGCCTGTTCTACTATATTTCTGGCATTCAAGGTTAATCCTTTTTTACCATCTAAGCCAATACCAACAACCGCAATTACCATTTAATAATAATTGATAATTGATAATTGTTCATTGATTACTTAATTAGAACTATTATTAAAAATGCGATAGCCAATATAGACAACCAAGCCAACAACTGCAATACTAACTACACTGCTAACTACATGAAGTACTGCCCCTAAAATCGAAAATCCCAACCAAACTCCGCCAATAACTACAGCAGCTTTGCCAGCTTTGGGTAAAGTGCTAAACCATCCGTTGCCGTGATCAATCCAGCCTTTAAACCGTGTTGAAGGATCGACTTCGATCTGGGGAATAACTGTCTTGGTGCTAAACTCTTGAGAATCAGAAACAGTTTTTTGATTTAGTTCTGCTTCCATATCCTCTAACTTACTTTGTAAATCACGTTCTGAACTCATGATTATTTCTCTCGCTTTGATCTACTACTATCTTTTAGAGTAGCAAACAAAGTTTGATTAGAGGCTGTAGAAATTTCCGCCTAGGTAAGCTTACCTGTATTTACTAAGATATGATTGCTTACTACAGAAAAATGCTACTTGTTAAATATCAGTACTAATTACAGACAAAAATGTGGTGTGAGGTTAATGTTAAAAGCGATTTTATTCGATTTAGATGGTACTTTGGCTGATACTGACTCAATTCACTTTGCCGTCTGGCAAGATATATTAGTTAGGTTCGAGCTTGATATTGATCGCACCTTTTATCGCCAAAGAATATCTGGTAGAACCAACTCGAAGATAATTAAAGATATTATTCCCCAGCTAACTTTAGAAGAGGCTTGGAAACTGGCTACAGAAAAAGAAGAAACTTATCGGCGACTTGTTAATTCTCTGCGACCAACTCCTGGGTTAGATAGGTTAATCCGTTTGACAGACACCGCCTTGTTAAAACGTGCTGTTGTGACCAATGCACCCGAAGAAAACGCCGTTTATATGCTCAAAATACTGCGTTTAACAGGGACGTTTCCCACAGTGATTATGGCAAAGGATGCACCTCCAGGAAAACCAGATCCTGCTCCTTATAAGTTAGCTTTAAGGAGTTTAGGAGTAAAAAGCAAAAGAGCGATCGCTTTTGAAGATTCGCCAGCAGGTATAAATTCGGCAGTTGGTGCTGGAATCTACACTATTGGTATCACATCTAGCTATCCTTCAGAGTATTTAATGGATGCAGGAGCAAGTATGACGATCGAAGATTTTAACGATCGGGTTTTGTGGAAATTGCTCGATCGTAAAATTTAAATATTTAAATATTTAAACTATTGCGCTTAAATTTCAGTATTCAGGCTCAAATAGCAAACAGCAGCCAAAAAATTAATAGCTTAAACTAGAAAATACCCAAGTTTCGATAAATCACTCAAATTCAGTGAATTTTGCTCAATCTACTAGATTTGCGATCGCCTCGTTCATTTTAGGTACATTTACAACTGTGTTGCCGATTGCAGCAATAGCAGCCGAAAGAATCACCTTTAACTTATCTCCCTTTGGTCAGTTTAATATCCAGGTTGATGATCTTGAAACGTTTGTTGAGACTGGAGAATTATCTTCTGAGCTTGCTTACTATCTTAATCGTTTACCTCCTCAGCAGGTAGAAAAATTACCCAAGCTATTGTCTACTCCTCTAGAAGTCGATCCTTTGAGCATTTCCAACTTTAGTAACTCGACTGTAGGCGAAGCAGTGATTAAAAACTTTGGTAAAGGAATAAGAGCCGATGCCAATTTTAATGGTTTTTTTGCTCTTAGAGGCGCAATTATTGCTGCTGCGTTTGACAAGCAAGGATTAACGATGATGAATCTGCTGCGTCAATTTCCCTTAGAAACTGTATATATAGATCCAAAGGTGATAGAGCAGTATATTAAGCGAGGATCGACACTGCTTAAAAATAGCAAAGCAATCGATCGCGCTTTTTTTAACCACGAGCAAAATTCAGCCAGCAGCAAAGCTCAATCCGAACTTCAAAGGCTAAAAATTCAAGGGACGTATACCTGGAAAAAGCGTACTCTCAGCTATAAAAATCCGCGTCGTGACTACAAAGGATATTTTGATCTGTATCAGCCAAAGGTAAATCAACCTGTTCCTTTAGTTGTTATTTCTCATGGTCTTGCTTCCGATCGTCAAACATTTGCCTACTTGGCTGAACATTTAGCCTCTCATGGTTTTGCCGTTGCCGTAGTGGAGCATGATGATATTAGCTTAAATAAATTCGATCGCGTTCTATCAGGAACAGAAAGATTTCCTGAACCTAATAACCTAATCGATCAGCCTTTAGATGTTAAATCTGTTCTAGATCGTTTAGAACAGGAATCAGCAACAAATCCTCGGTTGCGAAATAAATTGAATTTACGAGAGGTAGGAGTGATTGGACAGTCATTGGGGGGTTATACGTCTCTGGCGTTAGCTGGTGGAAAAGTAATTGCCGATAAAATGGCTGAGGAATGTCAGCCAGAAAACTATCGAGATGTTTTGCTGGATTTGTCTTCTCTAGCTAAATGTACTTTTAATGATCTAAAAGCTTCTCACTATCAGTTACGAGACCCCAGAATTAAAGCGGTAGTTGCCATCAACCCCCTAGGCAAAATATTTGGTCAAGAGGGAATGGGTGCAATCAAAATTCCGACTATGCTAATTTCGGGAACTCATGATTTGATTACGCCTTCTGTTGAGGAGCAACTAAAACCTTTTACATGGCTGGATCGAGATCTCGATAAATATCTTGTGCTAGTCAAACCAGGAACCCACTTTAGTTTTTTGCAAGAAGGTTTGGGAGTTTTGCCTGTTCCTGAAGGTATAGTAGGACCAAGCCCATCTTCAGCTTATCCTGGATTAAAAGCTTTAAGCACTGCCTTCTTTAAAGCTTATCTGGCGCATCAACAAAAATATAAAAACTATCTCGAAAGCGATCGCCTAGATACATTGAGTAATGATGCGTTTGAGTTTTCTGTGATCCGTTCTTTAACTCCCGCCAAACTTCAGGAGATAATTACTGATAATTGATGTAGGGGCAATTCGCCTCATTATTCTAACCTAATCTTGTACGGCTATAACTCTACTCTTTACCGCCCCATAATGAGTATTATCCATTGTGCGATCGCAAGCAGCAGAGCTATGCTTAGGCTGGTCGCTTTCGTAACTCTTTTATCTAATTCAGATTTTTCTCAGCAAAATACTTGGCTAATTGCTCTGGTGCTAAAGCGGTAGTATATTGTTGTGCTAGTTCTGGAGTTGCTAGTTCGAGTAACACGGCATTTTCTACCCAAAACTCAATCACATCAAAGTAACCGCGAGTACAGCGTAAGCAACGCCAGTCTTCACGCTTAGCAATAGAATCGATTTGCGACTGCTCAAGCGGTATGGAAATGGCAGCATGAGTAGCAATAAATTGGTTCTCGGAATTTGGCTTTCGGTACTGTATCGGTTGATTATCTTCTCCTGGAATCATTTCAGTACCAAGAGGGTAAACTTCAACTAGAGTGCCGTATTTATCGGCAGCAAATGCTACATGGCTGCCTGGATGAGATGGAAAAGGAGCAGAATATCCATTAAACAGTTCAGCCAATACTTCAGCAACATGAAGTGGATTCTTAGCAGGGATGGAAATGTGATGAATCACTAGTTCAAGAACTCCTATGACTTCAGATATAGTAATGGTCGAGAGCGTTACGACCTAATTTCTAATGTAGAGGCAAATGGCATTGGTCGTCAAAATACATTTTGTCCTAATAAAAGTTTCTGTAACTATAATTTTACCAATATTAAGCAGGTTCTTGTTTATCTTATCAATTTCATCAACAGTGAGCCAAATAGCTGACCGACTTTTTCCGACTTAACCTAAGACAAAAACTTCCGACTTTCCCCGACAGACAAACTACGGGAATTTACATAAGCTGTAGGTCATACAAATAAAACACAGTTTTTGGGAGCAATATGTACCAACCAACCAGAGATTTAGCGGGAGAAGTTTGTTTTCGCCCTAACTTTTTTCAAACCAAAGCCAGAATTAATTATTTAATTGATGAATATTTAAGTCTAGAAAAATTAGGCGATCGCTTAGAAGATTTACCCCAACAGTTTAAGAATCCTCAACCCCGACAATGGGCTACTATAAATTGGCAGGATATAAATCCAGAACAAGTCGTTGGTCTTGAACTGGACGTTTTTTTGTCGATTATCAAAGGTGCGTTAGACACAGAAGCACCAATCAGAGACTACACCCAAACTAGTAGACAGTATCTTGAACCTGTTCATCCGACTATGGCAAAATTTGTCGGTGGAAAGATAAACAAAGACGGCAAAATAATTGAATTAGGTTTATGGGAAAAAGAAGAGCGACGACATACTCCAGCCTTAGCTAAAATTTACCAACAGCTTACCAATCAGAAAATTATTCCCCAACTCCGAACAGCAAAAAGCTATCAAGCCTGGAAAAATCCCTATCAAGACTTATATAAACATGGATTACACCGCGTAGCTACAGAGTACAGCGCAGCTTGTTTATATCTGTGGCTAATGTCTCATACTACAGGTACAATTCAACAAATACTAGCAGAATTATTAAAGGATGAAGTTAATCATCTAGTTAAATTTTGGGGGATGGGAATGTGGTCATATCCTGATGGTGCAAAACAACTAATTCAGTATCTCCTTAGCCAAATTCATACTATCTTACCTATATCCTGTGAAGTAAGTTTACAATCTCAGTCAAATTTGAACGAGAGGGGTGGCGAGGTTTTCTCGCCGTACCCGCCCTCGACAGTCGCTTCAATGGGTCGAAGACCCACAACGCGCTGACATGCGGGCAAGCCCTTTGTTGCTATCGAGTTGTTGAAATCAACCTTCCAGCGTATGATGTCAGTTTTAGATTGGCAGTCTTGGTCAATGTTATCTAGAGGCGAATTAATTTACACTTTTATTTGAGCATTAAAACCTATGTGGCACTGGAGTAGCCAATTAACACCAGAATATTTACAATCATGCTGTGCAACCCCAGAATTTTTTGGGAATAATAGTTTTGAGGATGATTGCCTTGAAATCAGTATTTTCTAAGCAGTAACACTAACCTTTCTAATTTAACGTCCTTAATTTAAGATAATTCCCATGACAGCCCAACTATTAGCCACTTTATCCACCGAACCTAATCTAGCCAAACTGCCCCATCACGTAGCTGTAATTATGGATGGCAATGGTCGCTGGGCAAAACAAAAAGGTCTACCCCGCATAGAAGGACATCGGCAAGGGGCAAAAACTCTCAAGGAAATGCTGCGCTACTGCAAAGATTTGGGTATTAAAACTCTAACCGCCTATGCCTTTTCGACTGAAAATTGGGGTCGTCCAACTGGGGAAGTTAATTTCTTGATGGCATTATTTGAAAGGCTGTTACAAAAAGAATTAAAAGAAATGGAAGCCGAAGAGGTATGTATCAATTTTATTGGTGATTTATCGCCTTTGCCCACATCTTTGCAGCAGGAAATGCGTCATTCAATGGAGCGGACTAAGAATAATCAAGGAGTGTTTTTTAACGTAGCAATTAACTATGGTAGTCGTCATGAAATGGTAAAAGCCTGTCAGGCGATCGCCCTTAAGGTGCAGCAAGGAGAGCTATCTTCAGACTCGATTAGCGAAGAGACGATCGCTCAACATCTTTATACTTCTGCCAGTGCCGATCCTGATTTGCTAATTCGCACTAGTGGAGAAATGCGCTTGAGTAATTTCTTGCTGTGGCAGTTAGCCTATACGGAAATTTACGTTACTGATACACTTTGGCCCGATTTTAATCATCAGCAGTTCGATCAAGCTATTCAATCATATCAAAAGCGCGATCGCCGTTTCGGCAAAAAAATTGGCTGATTTTGCAATTTTTTGAGAGATAATTTTGCTTCATAAGTTCGGTTTTTACGCCAGACAGTGAGTAAAACCGTAAAAATGTATATATTGCGAATATAAACAAGATTTTGTTACATTTATTTATAGAAACAACATAAAAGTTTACATAGCAAAAGTAACAGAGGTTTATTATGATCGCTTTATTAATCGGCGTATTTTTTATGGGTTGGGTAGCAGCAGCAGTTATTGGTACACAGGCTTATTATTTGGGGGAACAAACTAAGCCAATTCACGAGCGCAACCTCAAATCCGAATCTTTTGAGCAATTGGCTAGAACTTTTACTGGCAAAAGTACAGATTATGGCAATCGTATTCCCGCGTTTGCTTTAGACACCTACACTAGCCAAAACCTTCCCAAAACATAAATAATTTTTCTGTGATCTCTCAAAACACCAAACAACCTCAAGAGCTAGAAAGCAATCGCCTTAGAGTTTAAGTCTAATAACCGCAACCCAGCTTTTGAGGTTGTCATTGATAATATCAATTATTATGAATAATCGTGTTTAGAGGTTTAGGTTAACTACTCAGCAGTAGCAAGTTCTGTGCTACCACGAACGCGACGACGAGTTAAGGTGTTAAACAACATAACCCCAATCGCCTTGACCAAGTTACCTTCAAGCTCTTGGAACAACTTCATATTCATGGCAAAAGCATCATTGGCTTCATCAACTATCTTTTCGGCAGTAGAGCGATCGATAGGCAATTCATTCATTGCTTGACGATATTTGTCTTTAAATGCTTTTTCATCAGCGATATCTTCAAACTCATAAAAAGCTGTTCCTTCGCCATTAATTAAATTCATAGCTCTTTGAGAAATTTTCTTGAGGATTTGTCCTCCAGATAGATCTCCTAAGTAGCGAGTGTAACAGTGTGCCACTAATAATTCTGGCTGAGATTTAGCTATTTCTCTAATACGAGCTACATAAGCTTTTCCCGCCTGAGAATTTTTGGCTTCTTCGCGCCAGTTCGCACCATAGTAAAAATGCAAGTCTTGTTCTAAACTTTCTTTACGATTGAGTTCAGGAAAATAAATTTTAGAAACCACAGGATGATTTTTCAAATTCTCCATCTCTTCTTCCATTGCTGAATAGACAAAGTAAAGACTAGTAACTAATTTACGATAAGACTTTTTCTCCACTACTCCTTTAAGAAAACATTTAACAAAACCAACGTTTTCTGCCATTGTGTGCGACTTTTTTGTGCCTTCACGCAACATCGTGGCTAAATTTACACTCATACTAAAATTTCCTGCTTTTTTATGATTAACTTTCCGATCTATATTTTTTACAAAAGATCTAAAATACTGCCTAATTTTCTAGATTAAACTGAATTAATGAGAATTGTTATTAAGAATTCTTACATCAAAAGACAGCCATAAAAATCATTAGATTTACTCTTTTGTCAATCACAGCTATGGAAAACTTAAAAAGCAAAAGTAGTTCGCAAAACACCTACCGTAGTAGTATCGTTATTCTTATTACCTTCTGGATTAAACAATACAAACACCCCAGGGGTCAGACTTAAATTATCGCTAACTTTGTAATTATAGAAAGCTTCTAAATGATAAGGTATTCCTCGATCAACATCGGGTTCCGTTAGTTGTGCTGTACCACCAGCATCCACTCGGTTTAAGGGTTGTCCAAAAATAAGTCCAGCAGTATTCCCTTCTTTCAATAAATCTTTAACAGAAATACCCGCCATCCAACTGAGAAATTCTGAAGAAGCCTTTGAACCAGATGCGGAATTAACAAAAAAGTAAGATCCATATCCTGTAAAAGCCAGATTGGGCAAAATATTCCAGTTAAAAGAAGTCCCAATCGAATGAATGTGTACGGGCGTGTCCAAAATACCGCCGACATTAACAGTTCCATCTGGATTAACAGTTTGATTGGGAATGAATAGCGGAGTTGCCGAAAATCTATCTAGTCCCGTGGCTAATATATCTATTTCATGATAGCTATAGGCATAGTTCAAACCTAAATCGATATTATCTGTCGGCTTCAAGGTTAATTGAGTTGAAGCTAACGTACTGCCACTAAATAGTCCTGCACCTAAAATGTTATTATCTCCTTTTTCGGGAATAGCCGCGTTAACGCTAGCGTATAAAGCCCGCCAGTCTATTTTATCGGAGATGTTCCAAATAAATCCCGTTGCCGAGGCTAATCCAGTTTGAGAAGTTCCTCCCGATATGCGTAGCACTGGATTTAAAGCAGCAAATCGAGAAACTGCTCCTTGTCCTTCGTCGGCAAAAGGAATAATAGTAGGGAAAGCATCGGTAGCTTCGGCTGCCGTTCCCGCGAATAAAGTAAGTTTATCCAAACCCGAAGGAAAAATGTAAAGTAGTTTGTAAAGATCGACGGAATTGCTGTCGACCTCTTCAGAGATATCTTGGGGATTGAAGCGGGGAAACTGAGGTTCAAAGCTAAGTTTGGTCGAGCCAGCAGTTAGCAAAGATTCTGTAGGAAACAAGCTATTTTGAATGCTCCCAGAACCATCTATTGCACCGCCAAAATTATTAGCCTGCAAACCTGTAATTAATAGGTCTTTACCAGAAAAACTGGTATTCAAAGTCAGGCGGAGGCGGTCGTTAAAAACAATTTGAGGATCGTCTCCTGCAACTGGATCTCCTCCAGTTGCACCAGCCAAGGAGAAAATAGCTTCACCGCTTAGTTTTGTGGTAGCAGAAAATTGATTGTCTTCAAGTAAAGCCGTTCTTTGTGAAAGATTATCCACTCTATTACCTAGCGACTTTAATTCTGATTCAAACTTTTGTTGCAAACTTTGAATGGTTGCTAAATCTTCTGGATTAACACTGGCATTGCTAGCGATTAAACGTTCAATTTGATTTAAACAGCTATTTAGACCAGCAGCAAATTCATAACGGGTTAAGGGCTGGCTACCTCTAAATGTGCGATCGGGAAAACCTGTGATACAACCATAGCGATTAACCAGGTTTTTGAGAGCTTCATAAGCCCAATCTGTAGGAGCAACATCTCGTAAACTTTCTACATTTGTTACTTGACCTAGATCATTTTCCCAGTTGTTTTGTATGTCAATTCGATCGAGATTGCTATTAATGTTATTAGCTTTAAAGTTTTTTGTAAACTTATTGCCAGATTCAACTACTTGTGCTTCAACTTGAGGCATAGCCAGCAGAAAAACAGAAATTCCCATGATAAATAAAGCACCTGACTTTTTCATCTATGAACCTCACACCCAAATTTATTATTGTTTAATTGTCACAAAATATTCTACTTTGATTGGTTTAAATATTATAGTTACAATATGTTAAATACATTGATAAATATCAATAAATCATATTTTCTATTATCAATAATTAGCTGCAAAAAATTTATTTGTTATGTCACACTTCTAATCTTTTCGCTGGCTATTATTAAGTAACCAAATTTTATCTTAGTTGCTTAATAATTTAGTAATTTATATTTATAATTACAGGCGATCGCTTTATTTTTGATAATTAATGAAATCACTATCAGTTAATCTCAACGGCAGCTTGAATATTGTGTTTCTTTTTGCTAGTTGTGGCGGTTTAGATCTCGATTTTGCTCGAGCAGGATTTAAAACAATTTGAGCAAATGAATGGGACGAGATTTGGAATACCTACGAATTAAATCACGTCAATACTTATTTAAATTATAGAGATATTCGAGAATATGCTCCAATGGAGTAAGCCTTCTCAAAACCGCAACTGAAAAATATGTTTAACAATTAGTCTGGTTGTCAGTCATAATACTTAACGTAAATAAATACAAGTATATAATCCACAACAAATACACAGTATCTGAAATTAAACTTTATGTGTGTTGAATACAGTACAGGTGAATCCAGCACAATGAGCATTTTTGCTTATAATCATGAAAAGGTTTGTTACCTAATACTTAATACGTGTGTTTAACCAAAAAGTCACGAGACTGCATTTTACCAAAACGTAATATCTACTATATATTTAATATGCCCAGAATACTTGTAATTGACGACGACCCTGCAATCTCTGAATTAGTCTCTATCAACTTGGAGATGGCTGGCTATGATGTCAACCAAGCAGAAGATGGAATTAAGGGTCAGGCTTTGGCAGTGCAGCTACAGCCTGACTTAGTAATGCTCGATTTAATGTTGCCTAAAGTCGATGGCTTTACGGTTTGCCAGAGATTACGCCGAGATGATCGCACCTCTGATATTCCAGTTTTAATGTTGAGTGCTTTGGGACAAACCCAAGATAAGGTAGAAGGCTTTAATGCTGGTGCAGATGACTACTTAACTAAACCCTTTGAAGTAGAAGAAATGCTGGCTAGAGTAAGAGCTTTGTTGCGTCGTACAGACCGCATCCCCCAAGCAGCGAAGCACTCAGAGATTCTCAACTTTGGTCCTTTGACCCTAATTCCCGAACGTTTTGAAGCGATTTGGTTTGAGAAAACAGTTAAGCTGACTCATTTAGAGTTTGAATTACTTCATTGTCTATTACAGCGACACGGACAAACCGTTGCTCCTCCAGAAATTCTCAAAGAAGTTTGGGGTTACGATCCTGATGATGATATTGAAACTATTCGGGTTCATATTCGCCATCTACGGACTAAGCTAGAACCAGACCCTCGCCATCCCAACTATATTAAAACTGTTTATGGTGCAGGATATTGCCTAGAGTTGCCTAGCGCCGAACAAATGCTTGTCCCTGAAGATAAGGTAACAGCATAGATAAGAAGAGTCGGTTAAATCAGGTAACAGTTACCGCTAAGACAAAATATCGACTCCTGCTTGGTGCGCATTCCCAAGCCAGTCCGTTGGGCGGGTCAGATGCGGCTAAAGCCTTTCTCGACTTGCGAAGCAGCGCGGTCTTGTTGGTTTCCAAAGGCGGCTTTTGAGACAGAGTATTCTTTCTCAAAACGCGGCGTACAAAGAGCGACTGCTGAGGGCGAAGGAACTGGCGTTTGCGCTTAGATGCGGACAAGCGCGAAAAGCCGTTGCGGGTCTGCGGCCCGTTGAGGCTATTGAGCAAGAAAGGGGTACTCCCCGCATCTAGTCCTTTCTGGCGAGATAGGGTCGCATCCGCTTTTTTCTTAATGCAATTACAATTAGCTAAGATAACAGAATTGACCAGCAGCTAATAGAGCTGTACCATAAGCTGCCTGTGTGTTAAATGCCTTACTAACTGGTATTTGCAAATGACGTTGACGAATTTTGTACCATACCGCATTTTTTGCCCCTCCTCCCGCGGTGTAAACATGAGTTAGCCGCTCGGCACCTAATTCTTGTAACTTTTGATAACCCAACTTTTCGATACGAGACATACTCTCTAGCAAGCCATGTAGAAACTCTACAGAATTTTTTGGACGAGGCTCAAGCTGAGGTAGTAAATTAGGATTATTAACGGGAAAGCGATCGCCTGGCTTTAATAAAGGATAGTATTCCAAAGGACTTGCAATATCTGCATTAATTTGCTCTGATAAATCTTTTAACTGCTGCTCAGAGAAAAAATGCTTTAAAACAGCACCACCTGTATTAGAAGCACCGCCAGTCAGCCATAATTGTCCTAAGCGATGACTGTAAATACCAGATTCAGATGCGCTAACTTTGGTTTTACTCAGCAGCTTTAAAACTAGAGTTGAACCAAGAGAGGTAACTGCTTCGCCTGGTTTGCTAGCACCACTGGCAAGGAAAGCTGCAATGCTGTCGGTAGTACCTGCACGTATAACGCAATTAGGAGCAATATCAAAGCGATCGCAATTTTCTGGCGTTATTTCGCCCACGGGCGCACCAGGAGATAGCACTAGAGGATATAGGTTATTGCAGGGCAAATTTTGCAGCCAGTTAGGATAGTCAAAATTATCTACATCGTAACCAAGCTTGAGAGCATTATGATAATCGCTAACGCCCAGTTTGCCATGTAGTAGATAAGCCAACCAGTCTGTCTGATGGAGTAAATAGCGAGCTTGTATAAAGTAAGGCTGTTGTTGCCACCATAATAGTTTTGCCAAACTAGAGGTCGCGCTAACAACCACATGATTGTCAGGAGCAACAGCTTTAATTTTTGCCAATACCGCTTGCCCTCTAGAGTCGTTGTATAGCAGTGGAGCAGTAATGGGTTGCCCTGTAGCATCGCACAGCAGGACTGTAGAAGAAGTTCCGTTAAGTGCGATCGTCTTTAGCTGTTTTCTAATCTCAACTGGTAATTGCAAGATCAGATCATCTAATGTTGCTTGCCAAGTCTGAGTTAGTTGATTTGGTGCAATATTAGTAAATTTGGCACTAGTGCTGGCAACAATACTTTTTTCTCCATCGATAACTATTGCTCTTGCACCAGAAGTACCAAAATCAATGCCTAAGTACAGTTCAACCATTGCTTAAGTTAGGGTGATGAAGCAATTTTAAATAGTTTTCTCCTCATCCCTCATCCTTCCAATTACCCAGTATTTCGCATTCCCGCAGCAATGCCGTTAATAGTTAACATAGCTCCCCGCAATAGTTCTTCTTTACTAAAGCGGAAGTGGAGTGCTTGAGACTTATCATGCTGACGTAAACGCTTGATTAAAGCCACCTGCAAAAAGCCCAAGGGAATAATAGTCCCGTTACGCAACTGCACCGATCTTTGTAGTTCAGGATCACCGTCTAATAGTTTCATTTGACCATTAATTTTAAGAATTAAATCTTTGGTTAAATAATACTCCTGAGCAATTTGCGTAAACAGCTTATGAAAACGCTCTAAATCCTCTGGCTGAGATAGTTCATTGACATAGTGTTCGGCTATTTGCAGATCGACCTTAGCTAAAGTCATTTCAACTTTGGAAATCAGTACTCTAAAAAAGGGCCATTTAACATAGAAGTATTTGAGCAGATCGAGATTTTTTTCTGGCTCTTGGTCTAAAAATCCTTGTAAAGCCGAACCAACTCCATACCAAGCAGGTAATAAAAATCGGCTTTGAGTCCAGCTAAATACCCAGGGAATAGCCCGAAGACTACTCATATCTTTTTTCTTATTGGCATTACCTTTGCCAGGACGTTTAGAGGGACGGGAGCCAATCTGTAGCTGGCTAATTACGTCAACTGGAGTAACAGAATGAAAAAAATCAACAAAATCTGGCGACTCGTAAATTAGGGCTTTGTATACAGTACGCGATCGCGCTGATAGTTCTTCCATAATCTGATTCCACGGCTCAACGCGATCAAATCCACTCCCTAGTAAACTTGATTGGATTACCGCCGTAGTCATAGTTTCAAGATGATACAGAGCTAATTCTGGTAAGGAATATTTAGATGCCAATACCTCTCCCTGCTCGGTAATCTTGATTCTGCCCTTGATGGTATCCGTTGGCTGTGCCAAAATCGCTGAATAAGCAGGACCGCCTCCCCGACCGACCGAGCCTCCACGACCATGAAAAATTCGCAGAGAAATACCAAATTCGGAGGCAACTTTCTGTAATGCTCGTTGCGCCTTATGAATCTCCCAGTTACTGCTCAAAAAGCCTGAATCCTTATTGCTGTCAGAGTAACCCAACATTACTTCCTGGAGATCGTTAGGTTTTAATGGAGCTTGCTGAGTACTAACTTTATCTTGAACCGCTGATACGTGCTTGTATCCACCAGAAAGAGCAGCCCGATAAAAAGGCAGTTCAAATAGCTCTTTCATTACTTCAGGAGCGCGTTTGAGATCTTCTACCGTCTCAAAAAGAGGCACAATTCTGACGCTGGTCTGACAGGTAACAGGGTCATATAGTCCTGCTTCTTGAGAGAGCAACAGTACTTCTAAAACATCACTCACAAAATTGGTCATGCTAATAATGTATGTTTGACATATACCTTGCCCAAATTCCTGCTGGAGCAAACGTAACATTCTAAAGGTTTCAATGGTTTCACAAGCCGTCTCTGAAAATGGCATTTCCGCCGGAATTAAGGGTCTGCGAGTTTTTAATTCCTGAATTAGCCAGGCAGTTTTTTCGGCTTCAGATAGGTCTTCATAGGGTCTGGGAAGAACCTGTAAATATGCAGTTATTTCGGCGATCGCTTCTGAATGCCGAGATGAATCTTGACGAAAATCCAGCTCTACCAAAGTAAAGCCATATACTTCTGCTTGACAAATCAGGTTATCTAGCTCACGACACTGCAAGGTAGTTGCAGCCAGGCTACTCTGCATCAACTTTAATTCGGCGACAAATTCTGCTCCCGAAGCGTAGATGTTTTCGGTATTAATTTCTGAGATTGCCTGTCTGCCCGCTATAGAGGATAAAGCCTGATTACGCTCCCAAGTATTTTTCAGTCTTTGAGCAATATATGCCAGCTTCAAACGATAGGGTTCTTGACGATAACGAATTGCCAATTCTTCATAGATTCCAGACATCTGCTGATGATCTTGTTCTAAAGAGTCTAAAAGCTCCTGTCTAACATCACTCCAGTGCAGAGAAAGACTTAGTAGCTCTCGCAGTTGCTCGATAGACTTAAGATATTTCTCAATTACGATACATCTTTGATAACAGGCGGTTTCCCAGGTCACTTGCGGGGTAACAAAAGGATTGCCATCGCGGTCTGAACCGACCCAAGAGCCGAAGTAGCAAAAATTATGGGTGGGAGCAACTAAACCAGGAAAAGAATCCGCTAAAGACTGTTTTAGGCGAGTTGCCAATTGAGGTATTACGTCAAACAAGACCTCTTGAAAATAGTGCAGCGAGTAATCTACTTCGTCTAACACTTTAGGCTTAAACTGGTGTAGTTCGTCTGTGCGCCACCAAAGGCGAATTTCTTCTGTCAACTGGCTTGTGGCTTCGTTAGCCTCCCAAGAGTCAGATAATCCAACTTCCCGCATCACTTCTTCAGCAGCATCTAGCTGCTCTAAAATATACGATATGCGTCGTTGCTTTTTGCGAATAGTATGGCGCACAATTTCTGTAGGGTGAGCCGTAAACACTAAGCGAATATCCAACTGGTCTAATAACCTCTGGAGCATTTGAGGTGGCATATTAATCTCTTTAAGATAAGGGAAAAGCCAGTGAAATAGACCTGCCTGATTGCTGCTAGATATAGTCGGTTCAACCCAGTTGTCTTCTAGCTGCTCTATTTGAGGTTGAGTTATAGTTGCAGTTGTCTTGTCGGCTTTAGAGCCGTTACCATTGTGGTTAGATGGGGATAGTTTATGGGTAATACGGCGAGCCTGCTTTTGTTCTCTAGATTCGTAGTGTTGTTCAACTATATTAGTCAACTGAAAATAAAGGGCAAATGCTCTAGCTGCGCCAATAGCGTCATTTAAACTTAGCTTCTCGATTAACTGTGGCACTGTCGATTGGGGAAATGTCTCTGTTACTTGCCCTTCAGCCGAAGAAAGCGATCGCATTTTTTGCAGCAGATCGAGCATTTCCTGACCACATTCAGAACGCAATACAGACTTCCAAAGATCCTCAATTAACTTTTGTCGATGATGCAACAGCAGATAAGAAGCAGCAAGTACCCTTTCTTTTTCTTGGTTGGCTATGGAAGATTGAATAACCGAACTCATAAAGACCTCTGCTTGGCGTATGTATGTCGTAAATTTGGTAACAATTGTAATTATTCAAAATTTAGCAATTCACAATGGCTATGTTGTTCTATCACCGTGGCAACAGCCTTATTCTTTGGTTAAAAATCTTGAATCTCGAATGAAAAAATCTGCATGATAATATCTCAGATTATTATATTGGGGCAGTAGTCCTGGCAAATATACCACCATAATCAAGCTTAAATGTAATTTCTAGCTTACACTACTTTATAGTTAAAACTGAGTTTATCTAGTTATTGTCAAAGTTAGGGAAATTCAACAGAGGCAAACGTTCTGAGCGAAATATTTCTTCACTAGCTTTACCCAATTCGGTCATAAATTCAGTTAATAGATATAAAGTCAAAATACTTAAAATAAAAGGGCTAGTGGCGATACTTAATCCCAGAAAAGACAGTAGGTAAGATGTATTGTTAGACTTCATCAGTTTAGTTTGTATGTATTCTTTACTTACTATTGTATGAATTTTAAGCTTTTCTAGAACAAAGATAAACTATTTTTTTTTACTTAAACAAGAATAATTTTGGTTCTTGATATTTACTAGGCAAATTTGAGTTCCATCACTTAATACTTGGCAAAATTTAATGAAACAGACAATAATTCAGGTAGATGCTTTTACTGACCAGATTTTTCAAGGAAATCCTGCTGCTGTGTGCGTGCTTGAGTCTGAGCAAGATGAGCAATGGATGCAGTCAGTAGCTCAGGAAATGAATCTATCAGAAACAGCATTTTTGCTTAGACAAGATCGGCACTACATATTGCGCTGGTTTACTCCCACCACAGAAGTTCCTTTATGTGGTCACGCAACTCTTGCTTGCGCCCACGTGCTTTGGACAGAAGGTTATGCTTCTACAGGACAAGCTATCAGCTTTCAGACCAAAAGTGGCTTGTTGACAGCTAAATATCAGGACAATTGGATTGAGTTGAATTTTCCTGTCAATCGATCGCAAGATATTCCCCCCATTATTAAGCTACAGGATGCTTTGGGAGTAGCGATTAAAACCTTTGCTTATAATTCTTTAGGATATCTGGTAGAAATTCAGTCTCCTAAGCAGCTAGAACAACTAGAACCTAATTTTGCCCTATTAAAGCAATTGCCTATATCTAACGTCATGGTGACAAGTTTGGCAGCCGAAAACTCCGAATACGACTTTGTTTCTCGATTTTTTGCCCCTAGACTAGGCATAGATGAAGATCCTGTCACTGGTGCCGCTCATTGTTGTCTTGCTCCTTATTGGCGCGATCGCCTTCACAAAGATGACTTTTTGGCTTATCAGGCTTCTAATCGTGGCGGAGTAGTTAAAATTCATTACGATGGTGGCGATCGCGTTTTTCTTCAGGGACAAGCAGTAACCGTAATGCGGGGAGAGTTTCAGTAAGCAGTAATCAGTAATCAATTTCGGACTCGGATTAATTACATATAAATCGGATACGAAAAGGTTCGGATTACCAAATGCCATTTTCTATACATTTGGTACAATCGAAAGATACATCCTAGATTAATTATATGACTGTCGTCGCAACCAAGCCATATGTAGAGTTCAAAAAACAAGGGTACTGGATTATTGGTACTCGAATTTCTTTGGACTCTATTGTTTATGCTTTCCGCAAAGGTCAACTTCCTGAAAGCATTGCTCAAGCATATCCTTTGCTCGATCTAGAGAAGGTATACGGAGCAATCACATTTTACCTGGCTAACCGTTCTGATATCGACGCTTACCTAATATTAGAGGAGCAGGCATTTGATGCCATGCCACAGCCCTTACAGATAGATGCTCCTTCTTTACATCAAAAGTTAATTGCTGCCAGGGAGTCAGCACGGTAAGCATAATGGCAAGCGTTCAATTTCAAGCTGATGCCGATCTAAATCAAGCGATCGTGACAGGAGTTATCCGCCGACAGTCCAACATCAATTTTCAAACTGCTACTGAAGCAAATTTAGAAGGATTACAAGATGCAGAAGTATTGGATCTATCAGCTAAGCAGCAGCGCATTTTAGTGACTCATGATCGTAGAACAATGCCGACTGAATTTGCAGAGTTCATAGTTGGTAGACAAAGTTCAGGTGTGCTGATTGTCTCCCAGAAGACAGCTTTAGAAACTATTATTGAAGAATTGATTCTAATTTGGTCAGTAACCACAACAGAAGAATGGATTAACCGAATTGCTAAAATTCCCTTGTAAAGACAGCTAACACTGCGCCAGAGCAGATGGCTTGAAAAATCTAGGCTGCTATCCCAATGTACTGACCGTCGCTCAAGCGAACCATGGGCCAGCAACACTATCAATAAAGTTCAGCATCGGTAAACTGTTGTGCTTTTTTAGTATTAGCTGCTTCTCCACAACTGCGAGGAGTCGGAAAAATCTTGCCTGGATTTGCCAATCCCTTTTCATTTAAAGCAGAGCGAATATATTGCATTGTTTCTAGGTCAGTAGCATTAAACATATAGGGCATATAGCAATTCTTATCTGCACCAATACCATGCTCTCCCGATAAACTGCCTCCCGCATCAACACATAGCTTTAATATCTCTCCGCCAATTTCTTCTACAGTGGCAAATGCCCCTGGCACAGAATTATCGTAGAGAATTAAGGGGTGAAGGTTGCCATCTCCAGCATGAAAAACATTAGCAATTTTATAGCCATAGCGATCGCCTAAAGCATTTATTTGGGCTAATACACCCGCAAGCTTAGTCCGAGGAATCACTCCATCTTGGACAAAATAGTCAGGACTTATGTGTCCGGCGGCAGCAAAAGCAGCCTTTCTTCCCTGCCAGAGTTTTGCCCTCGTATCAATATCATTAGCAGTAGTGATCCCAGTAGCATTATTCTGCCGACAGATTGCTTCGACTTTTTGTTTGTACGCTTTTACCTCCACTTTTAAACCATCTAACTCTACCAGCAAAACTGCCTGAGCGTCTCGGTCATAACAACCAGTAGCCACAATATCTTCTACCGCATTGATACTCAAATTATCCATGATTTCCATTCCCGCAGGAATAATACCCGAACTAATAATAGCCGCTACGGCTGCACCAGAATCTTCCACGGTGGGAAAGTTTGCCAGCACTACACATACAGATTCAGGTCGTTTAAGAATGCGCAAAGTGACCTCTGTAGCAATGCCTAATGTGCCTTCTGAGCCAACAAACAAGCCAGTTAAATCATATCCAGGCATTTCAGGGACGATACCACCAACGTCAATAATTGAACCATCGGTAGTAACGATTTTTAAACCCAATACATGATTAGTTGTTACCCCATATTTTAGACAGTGAACGCCTCCAGAATTTTCTGCTACATTACCGCCAATAGAACAAATAATTTGGCTAGAAGGATCGGGAGCATAATAAAAACCCGCACCACTAACTGCCTGAGTTACCCAGTTGTTAATCACTCCTGGCTGAACGGTAATATAGTGATTATCTAAATCTTGATGCAGAATACGATTCATTCTGGCGGTGACGATTAATACACAGTCTGGGACGGGTAATGCTCCTCCAGACAAACCCGTGCCTGCACCTCTGGCAACCCAGGGTAAATTATTGTCATGACAAACTTTAACTGCTGCTGCCACTTCTTCTGTGGTGCGAGGTAAAACTACCAAGGCTGGACGTTGACGATAGCTAGCTAGACCATCGCATTCATAGGTCAATAACTCTTCTTTGCGACGTACTACCCCGTCTTTACCGACTACAGTTTCTAACTGTTTGATAATTGGCTGCCATTTGTCTTTAATGCCTGGAAAAAACTTACTAAATACCATCGCCATGACCAAATCTCGGTTAATTTACCCCTATTAACCATGATATCTGACCAACGATCAATTATTTTTTATAGGCTTTAGCTGAAGCGGAAATCCAAGTAGAAGCAGCAATACCAAACGGCAACAGAATAAAAATTGCCCCAGAAACTAAAGGATGGCTTCTAACGGTAATGCTAGAACTCATAATTCCTAATCCTAAACCACAGTAAACTAAGCCGATTAAAGGAATACCAAGAACTAATAAAGCAAATTTTTGATCGGGATTCATAAATTATCGGGTTCTAAGAACTATTGATTAACTTAGCAGATATTTGCTTGGCGATCGCATTACTGTAATTTCCCGTACCTGCATCAACGTCAGCAACAATTTTTCCTGAAAGTAAATTTAGCAGAGTAATTGATTCCTTAACAGTTCTAGAGTCTGGCTGGCGGGTGTGGTTATATCGGTGACCAATGGAATTATATAAAGCCATCTAATGTCTAGGTAGGTTACGACAATTACATCTTATACAACATACCCAACTCAATTTAGATAATAGTTTGACGTTGTGTATATCTTCTTATAACTTAATTATATTTACACTAGGCTACTTAAAGTAAATCAAAAAATTTGGAAATTCTACAATCATTTAAAATAACAAACTATAAAAAGAAGCGGGGTTGTTAAGTCCCACCCTATAATGTTTGACCGAATTTTTTAAAACTACCAGTCACCTAATAGTATCTCAATAAAAGTTGTCCAGCCGTGTCCTCCTCCTCTTGCTTTTTCGCCCTGTTTTTTCTCTTTTTCTTGAAGCTGATTGAAAAAATCATCTTCATTTTTATTTAACTTATTTTTATCGTTTTGAATATTTTTATTTCTAGGACTAAAATTATGCATTTTCACCAACTTCTCGCTGCATAACGACAAAATATGTGTAAACCCCTTCTTGTTCCATACCTAAAGGGCGAATTTCCCATCCTTGTTGACCCATGTCATTATAAAATTCGTCAATTGTCTTGAATTTATTTGTTTTCTGCCCATTTACGTGCAAATTAGAAATTTCTCCTGTTATTCCTCTACCAACTAATTGATAACGAACATTCATGAATTGAAACTTTTTTCTTTTTGTAGTAATTTCTGTTGAAAGCATAAATTTAAAATATTTTTTACTTGATCATCAAATACATTTATATGCTTAAGAAAAAAAATATGGTGTGATATAAATCACCCATTCAAGTCAAACATTATTAGAATCAGCAAAGTTTTTCCCCAAAAATCAGTTCAATGTTCTCTATGCTTCGCTTTTTTGCTCGATTCCGCATCAAAAATCTTTTAAAGTCGCTAGAATCAACATAAGTTAACCAAAATAATTAGCTTGTTGGCTTAAGCTAAGTAATCTTATGAGCGAATCGCGTATTTGTATCGTTGGTGGTGGATTTGGGGGTTTATATACTGCTTTGAGGCTGAGTAAATTCCCTTGGCAAAACGGAGCCAAGCCAGAGATTACTCTGATTGATAAAAGCGATCGCTTTTTGTTTTCTCCCCTGTTGTATGAACTAATCACCGAAGAAATGCAAAGTTGGGAAATAGCACCGCCCTTTGCTGAAATTTTGGCGAATACAGGGGTGATTTTTCAGCAGGGTAGCGTTACCAATATTGATATTGAAGCCCAAAAAGTCACTGTCGATAACGATATCACAGTCGATTACGATAAATTGGTTCTGGCTACAGGTGGCAAAACTCCTGTAGATCTTGTACCAGGGGCAAAGAAATACGCTCTCCCATTTCGTTCTCTAAACGATGCTTTTCGCCTCCAGGAAGAACTAAGATTACTAGAAGCAGCTAACCCCGATAAAATTAGAGTGGCAGTAGTTGGCGGTGGTTATAGTGGGGTAGAGTTGGCTTGTAAGCTAGCAGCCCGTTTAGGTGAAAAAGGCAAAATTCGCATTATAGAAAGAGGCGAGCAAATCCTCAAAGATAGTTCTGATTTCAATCGTGAAACTGCCATTAAAGCCTTAGCAGAAAACCATATTTGGCAGGATTTAGAAACAGAGGTAGCACAGGTTGAGGCCCAAAGCATATCTCTTGAATATAAAGGGCAAACTGATGTTATACCTGTAGATTTGGTATTGTGGACAGTTGGTAATCAGATTTCGGAGTTAACTACCAAACTTCCTTTAGAACAAAACGAAAAAGGGCTGCTTAAAACTGAACCCAACCTGTTAGTCAAGGGTAGAGATGATATCTATGCTATCGGCGATGTGGCTGACTGCTGCGATGCCGAGGGTAAACCCGTTCCCGCTACGGCACAGGTGGCTTTTCAACAGTCTGACTATTGTGCCTGGAATTTGTGGGCATCTGCTACCAACCGTCCCTTGTTATCTTTCCGCTATCAGCCATTAGGTGAAATGATGACTTTGGGAGTAGATAACGCGACGATCAGCGGTTTAGGCATAAAATTAGATGGTTCAATGGCTTATATAGCCCGTCGCTTAATTTATCTCTATCGTTTACCAACTTTAAAACATCAGCTAACAGTTGGGCTAAACTGGATTACTCAACCTCTAGTTGAACTATTGTCATCCTGATCTGCTATGGCAATTTATAGGTAGGGACGAATAGCAGTTCGTCCTAATCGGTAATTGGTAAGAAAATAGCTCAATGTCTAAGGCAAAATTTATACCGCCCCAGCTAAATCCTTTATTTACTCGCTTGGTTCAAAGCATTTTCTATCTTGTAGCTTACTTTGGATACAAAATAAAACTAGTAATTGACGATCGCGATGTGGCTCAATTAAAAGCAATTTCTCATCAGCGGGTAGTCTATTTACCAAATCATTCTAATTTGGATGATGGACTGGTAGTATTTCTTTTATCTGCACGGCTGGGGCAGCTTTTTCATTATATTGTGGCTTACGAAGCTTTTAGAGGCTTAATTGGCAAGCTGATGCCTCTGGTAGGAGTTTATTCAATTAGGCGTGGGGTTGGCGATCGCTCTAGCATCAGGCAAACTCTGGAGATACTTCAACAGCCTGAATCTAAGCTGGTAATTTTTCCAGAAGGCGGTTGCTCCTATCAAAATGATACCGTAATTCCTTTTCGCACAGGAGCAATTGAGCTATCTTTTAAGGCGATGGAAAAGCTAATTAAACAAGAAACAGATATACCCGATTTTTATTTAGTACCTGTAAGCTTAAAATATACTTATCCCCAGGCTACAGATACCCAAATTGCAGAGGCTCTTAATGGGCTAGAAACGACTTTATCCATCCAGCCAGTTGAAGAAGATTTCTATTTACGTTTAAGAGCTATATCTGCTCAAGTATTAGCCAATTTAGAAGCTGAATATGGTGTCACTCCTGTCGATCTAACAGACTGGAATCAAAGAATTGAATATCTGAAAAAGCACTTACTAGACTACTGCGACAAGAAACTAGATATTACACCTGCAACTGAGCTACCCAATCGAGAAAGGATTTATAAGGTTCAGGCAATTTTAAGATCTTTGGATGATGATCGAGTCAGACAATCTCAGATAAACTACGAACATCTTTATCAAACTACTGTTCGCTTGCTAAATTTTGATGCTATCTATGATGGTTACGTGGCAGCAAAACCAACCCCAAAAAGGTTTTTTGCTACTCTCGATCGTCTTGAGCGAGAAGTATTTAAGCTAGATCGACCTAAACTTAAGGGATTACGTAAGGTGATAGCTAAAATTGGTACACCAATCAACCTTAAAACATATTATCAAGAAAATGGCGATCGGTCGAACGGCATGGTGAACCTACGCAATAAAAATATAAACAGTGATTCTTCTCGCCAACAAGCGATTAACAATCTAACTCAGGCAATACAGCAGCAAGTTCAAGCCAATCTAAATTAATCATATAAAAGCAAAATTAAGCGTCGCCCATGACACTCTCATCATCAACACAAAATTT
This sequence comes from Chroococcales cyanobacterium, assembly GCA_038259125.1. Taxonomy (GTDB): domain Bacteria; phylum Cyanobacteriota; class Cyanobacteriia; order Cyanobacteriales; family Xenococcaceae; genus Waterburya. The sequence continues at coordinate 24,917 of JBBSPC010000060.1, forward strand.
ACCGAAAGTGATCTTTTTAGATGCTATGGGAACATTATTCGATCTCAAAAGCAGCGTTGGTGAAATATATCAAGAATATGCCCTCAAATATGGAGTAAAAGTAGATGCTAAATTGCTTAATAGTGCTTTTATTAACAGTTTTAAATCTGCTCCTCCCTTAGCCTTTTCTACCACCGAATTAGAGTTAATTAAGCAACAAGAATTTGCTTGGTGGAAAAATGTAGTTCAGATCACATTGGCACAGATTGGTGTACTAGAAAATTTCAGTAATTTTGCTGACTTTTTTGAAGATATTTATTTATATTTTGCCACCAAAGAACCTTGGTATATATTTTCTGATGTGATTCCTACTTTGCAGCTTTGGCAGCAGCAAGGTATCCAATTAGGAGTTATTTCTAATTTTGATACCCGCTTAATTACTGTGCTAAAGTTGCTTAAATTAGAGCAGTTTTTCACTAGTCTGACAATTTCTTCTGTTGCAGGATTTGCAAAACCAAACCAAAAGATTTTTGAAATTGCTTTAAAAAAACACTATATTACTGCTAAACAAGCATGGCATATTGGAGACAGTCTAATTGAAGATTATCAAGGAGCAAAAAATGCAGGAATCAGCTCATTTTGGTTAAATCGGGATTCATTTTCATTGGATATTGAAAATCAACTACCCAATTTAAGTAGTCTGGGATAAACTTGTCTTTATATTGCTTTATATATGCACTTTTACGAAGTTCAAAAAACGGGGGACAGAAGCTTTGGATACAGCTAATCAGCAAAGGATTCTAGGATATTTTATCGAAGAAGCGAAAGAACATTTGCAAACCTTAGAGCAAGGCATTTTACAGCTAGCAAAATCTGTAAAGGATGCAGAAACCGTTAATGAAATGTTTCGGGCTGCTCATTCAGTTAAGGGTGGAGCTGCAATGCTAGGTTATACAAGTATTCAAAAAACTGCTCACCGTTTAGAAGATTCTTTTAAAATTCTTAAAGACAATCCTGTAGATGTCGATCAAAAGCTAGAAACACTCTTCCTCAATGGCTACGATCATCTTCAAGATCTAATTGAACGTCTAGAAAACTCTGCCGATTTTAGCGATCAAGATGCTGTAGAAATTTTAGAGCAGGCAGAATCTAATTTTGCTCTATTAGATCAATATCTTCAACAGTTACTATTAGGTAGTTCGGCAGAAGATGCTGATCTTAGCCAAAAAGTAACCACAATCCTCAAACAAATGCTGCTATTGTTTAAGCAGCCAGATAGTCCAGAAAGTAGACAAAAGCTGCATATTGCCTGTAAGAAGCTGGGTGAACTAGCTCCCAATGAAGCAAATTGGCAAAAGCTAGTAGCTACGACTCAAACAGCAATCACTAATAAGAAATATCCTTACAACACTATCGCCCAGGTAGTTATCAAAGAAATTAAGCAAGCAGGAGACTTGTTGAACTCTGGTCAAATAAACAAAATAGTTCTCAGCCGAAATCTACAGCAGCTAGCAGCAACTGCTGGGGGAACTTCTGGTGCTGTAGGTGGTAGTACAGTATCTATACCCACAGATCCCCAGGGCGCAGCATTGGCGTTATTAAAAACTTTTAATAAGCAACAAATCATGCAGATATTCCAAATTATTAAAAGTCGAATTTGATTAATATTTCCTGACCTAATGTTAGATTTGCCAATTTAATATATGTCATAATAAGAACTTAATAAACTAAGTTCATTGATTGCTATTAGCTGTGTTTCAATTCGCTGTCCATTTTGCCAGTTTGTTTAAACCAGTAATGCTCCAACTGCGTTTTGTTGGAGCTTGTTTTGTGTTAGGGCTTTTTGCCTGGAGTTTGTTAAGTTTTGTTATGGATACGATCGCCAGAGCTAAAGAAATGCACCAGATTCCCTGTACTAAATGCCGTTTTTTTACTGGAGATTATCGCCTCAAATGTACAGTCAATCCTCATGTTGCCAATACCGAGCAAGCAATTGATTGTCCAGACTATCGAAATAATTAATTTAGGCTCTATCGGAATTGCCGTGGTAGACACCAGATATAGCGTGGTTGTCAAACTATGACTACTTTGGGATGATAAACAGGTAAAATCGACTGTGGTTGCCAGAATGGATAACTCAATTCAGATACCTCTGGACTTGCCCGA
>JBBSPC010000061.1:0-26389 GCA_038259125.1 Chroococcales cyanobacterium
GTTGTTGGTTTTGCTACCCATATGGCAGCTAAGATTACCTCTCATACTTTACGTATTCTCCTTCGCCGCCAGTTCGGAATTGATGTTCAAACTTTTCAATCTGTAGCTATTCGTTAAAATTTAATTCACATCAGACGTAAAATACCCTTTCTCTACAGTGGTTTGACGACTATCAGGATTGTATTTAAGCAAATATTCTTGGGAAATAGCTTCTTGTTCACGTAACATGGTTACTTCCTTTTCGCTTATTTCTGTATCGGTGGATAGCAAAATTACCTGGTGAGATGCGGTAGGAAAATATCGCTCGACTAGATTATGACGGTGAGAGGAGTCTAATCTGCCTAAAGGAGTATCAATGGCAATGGGTAAATTACGTCCTGAGACTCTAGCCAAACCCCATAAAAAGGCGATCGCCAGTAGTTGTTTTTCCCCTGCGGATAGCCGTTGCTTGGGGAATAGTTGACCATTGTGATCGTATAGTTCCAGTTTAAAGCGATCGCTGTCTATTGTCACGCGGTTAATTAAATTAGATTTATGTAGGAGATATAGAAAGCAGTCTTTGACTTCAGTTTCAAGTTTATTAAGTTTTTTGAGGGTAAGTTTTTCTTTAAATAACTTGAGGGTTTCTTGTACCTTAGTTGCCGACTTTATAATATGTTCATCGCCAATTTTGTCAATCGCTTCTTCACTATAGTTTTTTAGCTTACGATTTAAGTCTTGTTGAATGCGATCAATTTCTTTATCTATGTTTTGTAGTTTCTCTTGAGCTAAATCGTATAAAGTTTTATACTTACTCACTGCTACTTTTCCATCTTCTACTGCATCAACCAATTTTTGATAATCTTCTGGAGATGCAGCACTTGCTAATTGAGTTTCAGTAATATTTATCTTGGTTTTTAGCTGTTCAATTTCCTTGATAATATTCTGAGATAGCTTAGTTTCTATTGCCAAACGATCTTGGGGTAGAATAATTAACTGCTGTAATTGCTTTTCCGTTAAATCCAAATAACTATTTGCTGTATCTTTAATTGAGTCTGCAATAGTTTTATTTTCTGTTTCAATAAAAAACTCTATTTTATTAATTGATTCTAACGATAAAGAAATATCATTTAAATAATCTAATAATCTTTGATCTCTAGCCTTTAGAACAACTTGTGCTTGCTTAAACTGCTGCGATTTAACTTCTTGTTCTCCTTGCTTCCTAGCATCAGCTAATAAAGGTGTAATTAAGCCCAAAGGCAAACTACTTTCCGCTAGCTTAATCAATTCCTGTCTCTTCTGTTCCAACTGACTATTAAAATCTTGAATTTTAGCCTCAATTACTTCTCTAGTCGCTGCAATTTTACCACCTTGCTGATTAAATTTGCTTTTAGCGCGATCGCTTTGTTTATGTGCCTGCTTTAATTTCTTTTCTATCTCGGTAAAATCTTTTTGTAAGTGCTGCTTATTATTCTTTTTAACTACTAACTTCTGCTCAATCTCTTCTATAGTTAATAATTGTGCTTTATTAGCTACTGCTTTACGTTTACGATTAACCAAAACTGACAAATCAACAGATAGCTTCTCTGCCAATTCTAAACCTAACAAGTTATTAATTGCTTCTACTACAGAAGGAGGAGGAATATCTAATTCAGCTAACTCTTTTACTTGTTCTCCATCAAACAAGAATAAATTAGAAATACCCAAAGGTAGGATATTTTCGATATATTCATCCCAATTACCTTCTAGGTTGCTATCAAACCTATTTTCTCTTTCAATGCTAAGACTATCCTTGGCGTCTTTGAGATCTTTATTCCAAGCACGAATAATTTTAAACTGTTGCCAATGTCCTTCAAAAATATCTTCAAAAGACAATTCAATTTTAGTTATGCTTGCTAAATTAGTCTGACTATTTACCGACTGCAATAAAAACTCACCATAACCTAAATTACCCCTAGTAGAACATTTAGCCCTTTGTCCATATAAAGCTAAACGAATTGCATCCATCAAGGTAGTCTTACCACCACCATTCATTCCACCTATTAAAACAATAGGACGAATAATACCATCGTTTTCTGGGCGTAGATTAATTGTCTGTTTTCCCGCATACGCACCAAAATTTTCAACAACTAACTCAGTGAATATCATTTAAAAATTTATTTGTTATTAGCAGAAAACTTAATACTCGCCCAACTAGTCTTATTATCTTCTTTAGGCTTAGTTAACTGTTCGACTTTTTCTTTTACGCCTTCAATATCACCTTGTTCAGCAGCAGTTTTTAAGTTATATTTTTGATGAGCATTTGCGATCGCTTCTTCTTGACTTCTAGAACTAGTATCAAAACACTTTTCCAAGCTTTCATAGATACCTAAACGGCGGTTCTTAGTATGAAACTGTCTTTCCGTATCTAACAGCTTTGACATCAATTCCAACTGCATCTCATCATCACATATTTCCTCTAAAGTTTCCCACTCATCATTACCTAATAACTTCTCATCCGCACCAATTCTAATATCTTTAAACACCTCTCCCGTTACCTCTTTGTATATGCGAGGAAGACTATCATCAAACTCGTGTTTTTCTTCTAACCAAATCCTTCTAATCTCACTCAACTCTTCGGGAGTAATTAAATTAATATCCTTGAAATCTTCAGGCGCATTTTCTCTAACCTGCACTTGTGCTTCTAACACTTTTTTTAGCCAAATCTCTCTCCATTTTCTAACATAAGGACCAGGAATATTTTTTATAGTTGTTTTTCCTTTTTGTTCACGTTCAAAAAGTTGTACCTTACCGCGAAGACGACGAAAATCTCTGCGATGACGGTCTTGATGAACATCGAGTTCATTACGTATATTTAATAAAGGTTGCAGCCACTCTTTCTCTTCGTCATTTTGAATCATAGCTTCCATTGACCTGTCCTTATTTACTAAAGTACAGACCCAGCAGCCAAATCTTGAATCTCCACAACTGGGTGTCGAGGTATCTACGACTAAAGGACATTCATTATCTTCGGTTGCACCGCGATACACACTAAATAAATCTTTATTACTCTGTCCCCAAGGATTTTCGCACTGCATGAGGTACATCCACACTTCATCATCTCGCCATTCTTGAATTGGACTATAAATTATGGCGTTGGGCAGTGTATCGCTATAACGTAATGAATTAAATAAATCAGAATTTGACTGCAACAGTTCGCTAACCTTACCTATTTCATGTTTAGCCATTGTTGCTGCTCGATTGGTGCTTTCGGCTTTACGAGTTCCCAAAACTAAAACAGCTTCACCACTAACTCTAATTACATTACGAATAAAATGATTTGTTGGATGAATTTTTAATCTTTCGGTACACCAGCGAAATCCATGACGGGGTGCAGGATAACCTTTACCCATCAAATTGACCCAAAAGGTATTTTTTACATCTGGAGCAAGTAAATGTGGTTCTATAGGTAAGTCTTGTTCTTGAGCAGCAAGCCTCATTTGTTCTAAAGACCTACTTACCCAAAACGACACAATAGGATTTTCTACCAGAGTGTCTGTAGTTATAACATAGACTTTTTTAGTTCTCTTCTCTTGAGGTAAAGCAGATAGAGCATTCCAGATAAGCTGCAAAGTAACTGTGGAATCTTTGCCACCCGAATAACCAACGACCCAAGGCACAGCATCAAGACAATATAATGCTTGAATTTCCTGAATTAATTTGTCGATGTGAGAAAATAACTCAGGTGCGTTACGCGAAGCTGGCAATGAAGTTTTTTTCTGTGCCATGTTATCAAACTGATATTATTAAACAACTCAACTTGACGATACCAGTAAAATGCTTGATTTGTTCCAAGTTACTATGTGAAGTTAATAATTTTACGAATATCATCTTGAATTTGAATACTTACTTTACTTTCCCAACGTTGTTTCAATGCTTTCAGTCCAACTTCTGCATATTGATTCAATATTTCTAATAGTTCTTTGGTATTTGTAGGTTGTGGTTGATTATTTCGTTTACAAATAGTATGTATTGCTGCCTCTAAAGCCAGGCGTATATTATCATCAATCACATTGACACGGGCAACTTCATGAGGTTTCTCAACAGCATTAAAATCGATTGGTAAATTATTTTTGATCGAGTAAGCTGTCGCAAATATATAGCCATCTATCATATGCTTGAAAACACCAATGTTTTGAAGTAGCTTGAGATAACTGTGTGCGTTTGTGCTAGCGCGAATAACAGCTTTTGGATTATCTATGTGAATCATTTGTCCACCTCAATAACAGAAGCATCTTCACTACCATCAAGCCGACTAATTCGATGAACCTGCGAAATAAACGGTTGTAATTCATATAAAAGCTCTTCTGATATATCGCTATCTGTTGCTAACAGTATTATTTGAGAACGAATATTTGAGAGATATTGAACAATATTTCTTTTGTGTTCTAGATCCAAATTACCAAAAGGGGTATCCATCATCAGTAATCGAGCAGGGCGTGATATTTGATTCAAGCCCACAATAAATGCAAATGCTAATGCCTCTTTTTCTCCAGAACTTATAGTTTCTGGATTAATTGCATATTGATTGACGTGGTTGATGGCTAATGTATAGTCAGATTTGACTTCGATACCCACGTATTCGTCAGGTTTATTGGTAATTTTACGATGAATCTCAGAGGTAAATTTTTCCAGAGAATTTCTACTACTATCTATATACCAATCAATAAGTTCGTCAGCAGCTTGTTTTAATCTTTCAGCAGTCCTTAATTGTCGATTTAAAGTTTTAGTATGTTTATTCTTTCCTACTAGCTGTTCTTGTTGGCTTTTAAATTGATTTAATTTTTGTTTTAAAACTGTAACTTCTTCTTCGATACGTTTATAGCTGATTTGACAGTTTTTAATATCTCCTTTTATAGTTCCCTGTTTTTCCCAAACCGTCCTAGCTTCCTTGGAATCAAAATCTTTAGTTTCTAGCTGCTTACGCCTGACAACTTGAGAAATTTCATCAATCTCTTCAGAAAGTATATTACGCTGCTCTAATAAAGCATCTATATCTGGAAGCTTGAAACTAATTAAATTTCTCAACCGAGCGAGAGAAGTAGTTAACTCAATTACTGCTTCTGAATCTTTAGCATTTTTCTCCAGGTAACTTATTTGTTGTTCTAAAAACATATGAGACTCATAATCCAAGCAGCGTCCACACAAACAAGTTTCTTCATTCAGTAGTTCTTTAAGCAAATCGACATTTACAGAAAACCTTGTCTTGGCTACAGTTTTGCTTTCTAAATCTTCACTTGCTTCTCTAATCAAGTCAGACAGCATAATTATTGGACTATTTTGTATGGCTGCTCCAATCTGTACGTTCAAACTATTTACTTGCTGTTGCCAATTTTCTCGTTTCTCTATGTCTATTTGTATTTCTGCTTGTTTTTTATTTAATTCTTCTATCTGAGAAATTCTTTGGTCATTATCATGAAGAAACTTTTCGTATTGTGCTAAATCATTCTTGATTTTCTTGAGTTGCTCTTTTTTAGCAGCAATTTCTTGCTTTATTTCCGTCGTTTTTACTATTACCTCTTGTAATTTGTTTTCAGTTTTAGCAGCTTCCTTTAGCTTTGCCTCAAACTTTTTGACTACGCCCTGAGAATCATCTCTCAAGTTTCTTATTTCTGGAATACCTAGAGTTCTTTCAATAGCCTGACGAGTTTCTGAATTGTGAGTTATCTTTGCATATTCATCAATTTTAGTTCCATCGAAGAAGAAGAATTCTTTACAAGAACGAGGTAATAAGAAGTCAATTCTTTCATTAGCATCCGACTTTTCTTTACCATTAATATATAATTTCACGTCATCTATTCTTGGTATATTGCTGCTACCTCTCCGAATAATTTGCGCTCCTCGCTGAATAATATAGGTATGTTTTTCATCAACAAAAGTCAATCTGACAAATAAACTTATTTCAGGAGTTTTTCTTACTTCTATTCTGTTGAAGCATTTAAGAAACTCTTGAGGAGAAACAACATCATTGCCATACAGACACCATAATATTCCCGTTTGGAAAGATGTTTTACCTGCACCATTTTGCCCAGCAATTACTAAAATATTTTTTCGGATATCTAAATTAGAATTACTGTCTAAATGTAAATCAATAGTTTGATCTATATAGCATTTCCAATTTTTAAAATATACTTTTTGTAATTGCAGTGTCATTAAAAATTTATAAATTATGTTATTGGGAATGATTAATAATAATTTCTTCTAACTTAGACAACAAACGGCGACGATTATCAGTAAAAACCAAATTTTGCTTTTCCATTTGGATTGCCTCTTTAAGTAAGGTGGGAGGGATATTATATTTTTTTGCTAATTCTTTAATCTTTTCTTCCATAAATAATTTATTTAACCAGTTAAATTAAATCAGAATAAGTAATGCCGTAATGAGATAATTCATCTCCTAGTTTAGTAATAACCGAGGCTTTATTGCTAGCAGTTTTAGCAAAATGTTTAATTCTTTTGACCTCAGATGCAATTAGTTTTACTCGTTCATCTCCCATTGGTGGAACTACAAGTATATCAATCAAAGTTGCCTTGTCTTTACCTTCAGCTTTCCGTAAAATTCTGCCTCGACGTTGAATAAACTGGCGTTGGGAAGTGTCGCTAGCTAATATTATCGCTTCTTGGGCAGCAGGTATGTTTACCCCTTCATCTAAGCATTTCACGGCTACTAAGGCATCAAGACGACCTTGACTAAAATCATTTAATATCTGGGGACGTTGTTTATCTTCTTTGGAGGTAAAACGAGAGACTTGCACACCCTGATGAGATAGTCGATGGCAGACTAGATCAGCTTGATCGACATCCGCACAATAAACCATACCTTTATTTAAAGGGTGGTCTTGTATAATGCGATCAAGAATATTAATTTTATCACTAGCAGATTTAATAATACGCGATCGCTCGATAGTTAAACGACTTATCGATCCACTGACTCGATCATTACCACTTCTAAACAATTTGACAATTTTTTTAGTAAGCTGTTGATACTCTTCATTTTCTGCATCGGTCAGAGTAACAACATAAACATAATATTCATATTGACAAAGAATGCCTAATTCAATAGCTTGTTCTAAATTTAACTCGTAAACAATATCACCAAAATAATTCAAAACAAAATCCGTTCCCTCTTCATCATGAGGGCGTATGGGTGTAGCGGATAAACCCAGGCGATAAGTAAAATCATCTCTTAATATCCTGCGATATTGTTCTGCCCCTGCGGTATGAACTTCATCAGCAATAATTAAAGATTTTTCAGGCAACCCTCCAGCATCTTCAATTAATTCTGCCACTGGTAATTTAGACAAACCGCTATAAGTACCAACCAAAACAGTAGGTAATCTTTTAACTTTTTGTACATTTCCATGTATTAAACGCAGCTTTCTATATAGAGTGTTTTTCCAAACATGAGATTTTCCTACTGCTGCAATAGGATAATAAAAATCGGTAAGATTATCCAATTCATCCATCCATTGCTTGACTAGATCTTTAGTAGGAACACAAATAATAATTAAATCCAAATCTTCTATGCTACTAGCACAAGCTAAAGCGGTAATTGTTTTACCTGCCCCTGTCGCCATAGCTAGGATACCTTTGTTATCCGCAGACTTAAACTTAACTAAAGCTTCTTCTTGATAAGGTCTTAAAACAATATCTAAACTGTGAAGCAAAGGTTTATCATATTCATTTACTTCATAATCAGTTTTAACTTCCGCTACTAATTTCGGTTTCCGCTTAACTGCTACTTTTGGTTTTATATCAGGGCGGTATTCTAGTAGTTTACGGGTTGCTGCTTCAGGAAAAGCGATCACTTCTGCCTTACGAGTATCATTTGACCAAAGCTTTTCAAAATCTTCGTTGATACGCTTGACTCTGCTGATTTCTTCTCCTCGCCAGGAACAAAAAACTTCGATATTCTCAAAATTATCAATCAGTCCCGACTTTGTTTCATTAATTGAACCTGTAAAAGCTAGCTTATTTTTATTGTCATCTATTAAAACTCCAATTTTTTCGTGATAAAGACCAGGATCTTCAAAATTATTAGCTACTGCTAATTTAATATCTAATACATTCTGACTAAGTAGCCATGATAAACAAGCCAGTCTATCTCGCGAAACCGTTTCAAACTCTTTGACAATTACTGAACTTATAACTTCTTCTCTTTGTCTTAAACCTTTTTCTATGGCTTTAATATCTTCAGGAGACAGACAAGGTGATGCTACCAAGCGCATTTTGCCACCTGCGTCAATTAATGCAGCTAGCCCTTGAGAAACGGCAACAATAGAGGTACTAGAAAAATATCCTACTGCCCGACTATATAAGGTAGCCTGAGATAGACAGGGAATATAAAAATCTTGAATTAAATTGTTGCGATCGCTTCGATAGTGATCTTGAATAGATATATCTTGTAAACTCAATTGAATGCTAAGAAGTTTTGACTATTTTAAAATCTATTATTCCCAACAATTTAACCAAATAATTAAAATGACAATAACTTGAAGCGGTACTGCGATCGCCTTGGGGAAAATTTTTGAGAGGGAAGCTAGCATAAAGTTATTTTGTCACAAAAGTACGCAAATTCAACCAGAATATTTGTAACCAGACCCATCTCAGATGTATCCTAAATAAATATAATAAATTATAGTTTAACCATCAACTGAGGATTGGCATTTTGGATACACACGAATATGATGTTGTCATTATTGGAGGCGGGCCTGCGGGTTGCACCTGTGCGCTGTATACATCAAGAGCCAACCTCAAAACGGTTATTATAGACAAGAATCCTGCGGTTGGCGCATTGGCTATTACCCACAAAATTGCCAATTACCCTGGAGTATCTGGGGAAATGAGTGGAGATGAATTGCTCAAAAGCATGAGAGAACAGGCAGTTGAATATGGTACTGACTATCAGCGCGCTCAGGTTTTTGGTATTGACGTCAGTGGCGAGATGAAAAAAGTTTACACGCCAGAAGGCACTTTTGTCGGTAGATCTTTGGTACTAGCTACAGGGGCAATGGGTCGCAGTGGAGCATCTTTTGAAGGAGAGTCAGAATTTTTAGGTCGTGGCGTTAGCTATTGTGCTACCTGTGATGGGGCATTTTATCGCGATCGCGAGGTGGCGGTAGTCGGCTTAAACCAGGAAGCTGTTGAAGAGGCGCAGTTCTTAACTAAGTTTGCTTCAAAAGTTCACTGGATTACATTTAAAGATCCCAAAGAAGAAGACCATTATGCCCACGATTTATTGGCTATGTCTAATGTTAAACATTGGCGACGTAGCCGTGTAGCGTCTATCGAAGGGAATGATGCTGGAGTAACAGGAATCAAAGTTAAAACAAAAGATGAAGAAGAACCATTGGCCTTAGAAGTAGAAGGTGTCTTTGTCTATCAAAATGGCTCTAAACCGATTACAGACTTTATTGGCGATCAGGTAGAAATTAATCCTGATGGTGGCGTGAAGGTAGATGATGATATGTCCACTAGCGTCCCTGGGGTTTGGGCAATTGGGGATATTCGCAATACTCCCTATAAGCAAGCTGTGGTGGCTGCGGGAGATGGGTGTATTGCTGCTATGGCTATCGATCGCTATCTAAATCATCGCAAAACAATCAAACCTGACTGGGATCATACATAAAACCCAACAGCTTGGTTAATACTGTATTTTTAGCTGATTAACTTTCTTGGAGTTCAAAAACATTAAAGGTCTTAGTAACAGCTTGAATAAAATCAATACTGACTGTAATTCATTAGGAGTGTTGCGTATTAGCCATTGACCAGGACGGCAATACAGCATCTGAACTAATTCTCGCTGCTGCTCAAGGCTGAGATTCTGGAACTTAATCACTGCTCTTAAAGAACCATCTTGAAGATAGCTACGGGTGATTTTCCCTGAGAGGAATAATATTTCTGGTATTAGCTCAACTACTACATCTGTCGCTAAGTTGGTTGTCTGTTCTAAGAATATTTCTACTCCCTCTTCTGATACTTTTTGAGTAATTCCTGGGTAAACGACCTGACCACTATAAATATTAACTTCTTTTTTTCGGTCAAACCATTCATAAAAACTTGGCTTGGGTAAATCTAACAACGTCATCATGGCAACGGTAATGGTTAGCAAATTATAGCTACTCCAATACAAAGCCAGATTGAAATTAGCATCAGGAGGGTTGAAAATACTCATGCTAAAGCTAATTACAGTGGCAACATACAAAATAGTCATGGGTAAAGCTAATGACCAATTGTAGTTAAATTTATCTCTAGCCATACCTTTAGGGGTTACTTTAAATCCTTTGCCAAAGGGACTAAACATTACCTTGAATACGGTAATGGCAACGGGGATAGCCTGAACTAGTGAATAAACATCAGATAGTAAAATAGAACGCGATCGCTTGTTCATCCAAGCAAACACAGTTAGCTGCATTACGTAATAAGGCAAGAAAATATAAACAAGTTCTGATAAGCTGGCTAAAACAGGATTAACTCGGATAAAAATACAGACTAAAGGAAAAATCAAAAAGAAAACGCGGGGAATGCAGGTAAACCAGTGCAATATGCCGTCAAAATGCCCTAATCTTTGCCACAAATTCAAACCGCGAATAGTTAGAGGGTTAGATTTAATAAAGAAAGCCTGTAAAGTTCCTCTCACCCAGCGTAGACGTTGTTCGATATGTGCGCCAATACTTTCGGCTGACAAACCAGCACTCAGTTTTTCATCTAGATAAACTAAGTCGTAACCTTTAGCAGATAGTTTTATACCTGTGAAATAATCTTCACACAATGATTCGGTAACAAAGTAACCAATTTCTTTTAAGGCTTTTCTTCTGGCAACAAAAGATGTACCTGAACAGACTACGCTACCTGCACCGTCTTTGATTGGCTGCAAATGACGATAAAAAAGCTCTTCTTCGGAAGTTAAAATCTTTTGCAACCCAAGATTATGAGCAATAGGATCGCAGTTATAAAAGCTTTGGGGAGTTTGGACTAAAGCAACCTTGTCTTGCTGGAAAAAACCAACGGTACGTTCTAAAAAATTAGTTGTGGGTACAAAATCAGCATCAAAAACCACTACTAATTCGCCATTAGTTTTCCTCAGGGCATTGTTTAAATTACCCGCTTTAGCATGGGAATTGACAGATCTGGTGATGTAGTGACAACCTAACTCTTGAGCTAAATGCCTAATGCTTTGTCTATTGGTGTCGTCGAGGACATAAATTTTTTTATGCGGATAGTCTATTGCCTGACAGCCGATAATGGTTCGTTTGAGAATAAAGTCTGGCTCATTATAGGTAGGAATTAAGATATCCACGCTGGGATTGTATCTATTTTCTTTAACAGCTAGGCTATACTTATTTGCTTCTCCCTCTCTATTTTTGACGGTAAAAAACAGTAATGCTTGCAATGCGCTACCAGCCATAGCTAGTAGTTCCATCCCTAATAACAAAATGCTAAAGATGCCGTCTACTGGATCGGCTAGATTGAGAGTAGAAAGCGATCGCCATAAAAAGTAGCGGATAAATAATACTAGCAGAATAGTGGCTACTAAGCGTCTTGACCAAGGTTTAGGCTGAGGAGATAACCTGATTACGGCTTGTGCCAGGAGAAATAAAACTAGGGTTGGTACTAATAAATAGTACTTATTGCTTACTTGGGGAGGATTTAACCAACTAGGAGAATTTTGTTCAACTAAGTGTAATTGAACAAATAGCTCAGTCACATGACTATTACCTAGTAACCAAGAAATTGCGATCGCACCTAGGCAACCCGACACAGACAAAATCAGCAAAGTAGGAATACGCAAAGGAAATCTTTTTAATGACCTCTTGGCAACGTAAACCCTTCTTTTCGCTCCTGAGACTGGCTTGATGGTTTGCATTATTTATCAGAGTTTTTATACCTATTCAAGTAGCCACAGCTTAACAAAAGATATGTAAATTTCTCGTTAATATACAATTTTATCAAGGGTAGCTGTTGCTCACTTTATCTGATTTTTTACTTTTTATAGTTTGAGCGTTAGCTAAATCTAATTAACTGAATTTTAAAAGCGCGCTGTTACTAAAAATTCAATTTACTTGCTGCAAATTGAATTAATTAAAATACATTAATTTTAAGTAGTAAATTTTCGTTTTTAAACCTAAGAAAATAATTCCAAACAATTGACATATAAGGAGCTACTTAAATGCATACCTTATATTAAATGCAGAGCAAAATTAAAAATACTTAGTAATATAGGTATTTAATTTAAAAAATTAAAAGCAGCAAATACATTGACATCTTTGTCACAGCTTTTGATGCACCTGCTAACTAAATCTAGCCCGTATTTAGTCAGACAAGATGGTTTTACAAAAGACATAAGTTAATAGTCTATAAATATAGCTAAGTAATATATACTAGGCAACTATTTTTTTATAAAATAAAGTTTTAGACCAATATTTGTGATGTAAAATACAATTTTGCATTTGTTGAAGATGTCTTTGTAGCTGCTTGGGATGCTGTCTGTTGAGAATTATACCAATTTGCAAAAGTGACTAGAGAGATAAAGCGGTTTGAAAAAAATCCCAGCCAGCTAAAGAAATAATAATGTCTTGTCTTCAAGAATTTAAGATTTGAGCAACTTTGTCTTTAACATTATCTAAATTTATAAATAAAAGCGCTCGCCAACGATATTTAATATATTGCCAGACTCTTTTAATTGGATTTACACGACTGACAATAAGGTGGTGCCGAATGCACTGCCGCTTTCCACCTCGAATTTAATTCGAGGTGGGTCGGCAGTTGAAATAACAAATTAAGTCTTTTTACTCGCTCTTTAAATCAGCAACGCCCTAAATTAACTTAACTAACCTGACAAAATTAAACTACAGCTGTCTCAAACCGACCTATGTTGCGGAATTTATCGTAGCGCAAATTTTTTCGCTGCTGAGGTGTCATCTGCCACAGTTGCTCTAGATTTAACCAAATAATCTCTTTTAACTTGGCTGCTGCTTCTACAGGATTGGCGTGGGCACCACTGCTAGGTTCAGGAACAATTTGATCGATAATTCCTAACTCTTTTAAGTCTGAAGAAGTAATCTTGAGTGCTGCTGCTGCCTTATCGGATTTTTTGGCATCTTTCCAAAGAATTGCAGCACAGGCTTCGGGACTGGCAACTGTGTAAACCGAGTGTTCTAACATCAATAGGCGATCGCCTACACCAATACCCAATGCACCACCCGAACCTCCTTCGCCAATTACAGTACAGATAATGGGGACATCAATACTAAACATTTGTCTGAGATTATAGGCGATCGCTTCACCTTGACCGAGCTTTTCGGCTTCTACTCCTGACCATGCTCCAGGGGTATCGATAAAGGTTAAAATAGGCATTCCAAACTTATTGGCGTGGTTCATCAATCGCATTGCTTTGCGATAGCCACCAGGAAAAGCCATTCCAAAATTACGGGCTACATTATCTTTGGTATCTCTACCTTTTTGGTGTCCTAAAATCACCACTGGGCGACCATCTATGCGGGCAACTCCGCCTACCAAAGCTGGATCGTCATAGCCACCGCGATCGCCATGTAACTCCAGCCACTCATCGGTGATTGCCTGCACATAATCTAAGGTACTAGGACGACGAGGATGACGAGCTAGCTGAAGCCTTTGGGATGGAGTTAAAGTACTAAAAATTTCCTGGCGCAGTTGTTCGGCTCTAATTTCTAATTGAGTTATTTCGGTGGCAACATCTACCTGATTTTCCGCGGCTAGAGTTTTAATTTGCTCAATTCTAGACTCTAGCTCACAAAGAGGCTTCTCAAAATCTAGTAAAAAGGTTTTTTTCTTAGTTTTGGGCATAGCTGATGAGTGATTTTGTATTTGATCATAGTCCCCGCATATTATTATCTGTCATCAAGTATCTTTTTATCAAAAAGCTATAGCTATTAGCTACTGATGAAATTTTGTCACTCTGAATACAAAAAAACCTCCTAAATTTCTTAGCAGGTTAGAGCAAAAAACGAAGACTAATTTATCTATTCTATTGTTCTTGAGAGCGAATAAAGGTAGTAAATTCGGCAACTAAATTAGGATTACGCCATCCTTTGTTAGTTTCTTCGACAATAATTTCTAAAGCTTCAGCAGGACTATAGGCTTTTTTATGAGGGCGATCGCTTGTCAGGGCATCGTAAATATCAATAACTTGAAATATTTGTGCCAAATAGGGAATTTTTGAACCCGATAAACCATCAGGATATCCTGTTCCATCCCATCGCTCATGATGATGACGAATAATAGGTAAAACTCCGCTACGGTTGCGTAATGGCTGACAAATTTCTTCAGCAAATAAAACGTGCTGAGCGATCAACTCTTTCTCTTTTACGGTTAATTCTCCAGCTTTGAGCATTATCGCATCAGGAATAGCGAGCGTTCCAATATCGTGTATATTTGCCGCAAAAGCTAGATTTTCTATATCTTCGTCATCTAAACCAAGATACTCACCAAATGACTCAACTAAAGTTACCACGCGATCGCTACTACCGCGACTAACTGAACGACTATCTACTGCCTTGGCAATGGTAAATAAAACCTGTTCAGTTTGATCTGATTCTTGATTGGCAGGTTTTTGACCAACTAAAGATTTAACTCTTGTAGATAGTTCAATCCGATTGAGAGGTTTTACTAAAACATCATCTCCCCCAGCTTCCATAACCTTAATCCGATTTTCTCGGCTATCAGTTAAGGTTGTCAAAACAACGGGTATATTGGCAGTACGATAATCAGCTTTTATTTGACGACACAAAGCAAAGCTGTCTATCTGTCGCATCATTAAGTCCAGCAAGATCAAGTCTGGCTTTTGTTGATTAATGCGTTCAAAAATTGAAGCTATGTCATAGGCTTCAATCGCTTCATATCCGTCTAATGATAAAAGATCGACTGCCGTCATCCGACTGAGACGATTTTCATCAACAACAAGAATTTTGGCAGAGGTAAGACGAGGATTCTTGTTCACTTCATCACTATTGCTATTGATTGTCGCCAAGGGAAAATCGCTCACTTTTTTCATTACTTTATGCTAAAAAAAATTCCAGATACTCAATAAATCGTTGCATTCAACTTTTTGGCTTTGGTACAAAAAATATTAATCATAGTTGACCAACGGTCAGAGAAGGCGCTTTGCTGCATATGTCCGTCCGTTTAGGAGTCCGTGTCGCTTGAGCGAGAGGGGTTGCGGAGTAATCTCTGACTATTGCTCTAAGCCTAGCTCGGATCTTTTAATTTGAAGACAAAATTGATACAAAGTTTTTTAAATTGCCAATAATACCATTATGAATAGTAATTTATTGTTTGAGATCGGGCATAATACGGAGTTTATCAGGAGAAGAAACCCCACAAGTAAGAGCAAAAAATTGTGTTTAAGTAATTTTATGGTTAACCGTAAGTTAAATATCTAACTACAACCAACGCTTCCTCCACCGAGAGGTAGGTTCAAAATTACTGCTTTGCTGCTCTTGCTGCCGTCTATCAATTATTATATCGGCGTTGTCTTCTAGATTTGGATCTCGATAAGGAACGGCAGCACGAGTTTTAAGGTGTTCTTGCTCTCTTTGATAAAGTGCTGGTATTTTTTTATACTTGTGAACAGCCAAAGTAGCTGGAGACTTACGACCAGCACCAGTTATCGAAGCAATATCTAGATTAGCTGACAAAAAAGCTGTCCGAACGGCAGCAGAGCAAGAGTAAGTTGCCAGTCTTCCTTGCTGATGGAGACATTTAGCCACCAAGCTAATAAACTCTACAGTCCATAGTTGAGGACATTTTGGTGGAGAAAAAGGATCTAGAAAAATGGCGTTAGCCTGCCAGTTTTTGACGGCGATCGCCTTTATCGTTTTTCTCGCATCTCCCCAAATTAACCTTGCTTCTAATAAATCATCTTTAACTAAAGATTTATTCAATAATTGTGTTAATCGTTGACGGATAGCAGGTTGCCACTGTGATAATAGATCGTGTTTTATAGCTTGACGGGGAACATCTGCTGATATTTCTAATGCCATTAACTCTACTCTACATTTAGGGTTGACCGACCAAATTGCCTCTAGAGCAGCAGCACTATTGTAGCCAAGACCATAACAAATATCTAAAAGGCGAACAGTAGACTGTTGTGCTGCTAATTGCTTGATTAAACATGGTTCGACATATCTTACTTCAGCTTCTTGTTTCGCGCCAAAAGATGAATGAAAAGTTTCTTGAAACTCTTCTGAAAAAAAGGTATATGAACCATCCTCTGTAGATCGAGGCGTAAAAGATCTATCTTCCATGAGATTATTAATTTAGGTTGCTGATAAATCAACTTTAAGCCCGATTAATAGTTATCCTCAATGAATTTCTCGACTCAATTAACTACTTTAGCCACTTATTTAGCTGGAGAATTTGCCAATCAACAACAGGCTTTAGAACAACCAGCCTGGTATGTTAATTTGCGACTTTGGATACGTCCAGTGCCGATTTTTACAGAAGACAGCATTACTTTATTTGCCGAACAAGCTAATGTTCTAAAGCTCGATCAGCCTTATAGATCGAGGATTATGCGACTTAGGCAAAAAGAAACTATAGAAGTAGAATTTTATATGTTCAAAGATATTACTACGGCTCAGGGCGCAGGACAAAATAAGGATTTGATTGGGCAAATAACACCAGAAAAAATTGAGTTTTTGCCTAACTGTACCCTTCAAGTAGCCACCAAAAAGCTTGCTAACAACCAATACTGTTTTGAAACTACTCCTCTAGTAGATACCCCCTGTAGCGTTACTTACCAAGGTACAACTTTTCAAGTTTTTCTAGGATTTAAAGCCACAGCAAACGAGTTAGAGACCTACGATAAAGGCATTGACCCAGAAACAGGCAAAGGAACTTGGGGCGCACTAATGGGTGCATATCACTTTAACAAATGTCAAAATTTTGCCAAAGAACTAAATCTGTAAGTGCAAACGGCTATTCGACAATAGAAACCAAATCAATATCAAAGAATTAGAATTAGATTTTCTTTGATATTGCTACAAATATAACCAGGTTATTGATCTATACTATTTTTAGTCATGCTGAGAATACTAAAATAGTTATAATTAGGGTCTCGTGTTGAACACTAGATAGGCTGTCTGTTTCAAAGCTATAATAAAAAGCTCAACAGCAATAGGCTGCTAGACAATAAACGAAATATTAACCAAGTGAACGCCAGCTTTGATTTGGTGTGCCTTATAGGGACATAATCTAGAGGTTTATTTTAAATTATGTCTCCAGGCGGATTAAACAATCCGCAGTCGCACCACTTTTACAGCATGGTAGTATTCACGATTATCGTAAGCAAATTTGGAGGATGATTTTTAATGACCCAAGTGGTTGTTGGACAAAACGAAAATATAGAATCTGCACTGCGTCGGTTTAAACGTCAAGTATCAAAAGCAGGTATCTTCGCCGACATTAAACGTCGTCGTCACCACGAAACACCAATTGAGAAGCGTAAACGCAAAGCAATTGCTCGTCGCAAAAAACGTTACCGTTAAATTGGCTCATAGTGTTGCTCTCACTCTCGTTACCCATATATAAATCTAGTTCATCTTGTGCATTAGCGAATAGATGGAAAATAAATATGTAATCAGTAACATAGTTAGCAAGACGGTATCACCATATTTAAAGCAAAGCGATCGCTCTGGAGTAAAGATAACAGATGCGATCGCTTTGCTTTTTTAGTGGGCGGAAATACTCCCCCACGGGAAAACCTGAAGGAATTACTATAGAAATACGCGATCGCGGTAAAAGAATTAATCAGCTTGAATTTAATCATCAAGAATTTAAAATAGCTATTGAAAAGCAGCTAAAAGAATTAGAAGACAAGCTAATTTCTTAAATAGACTCTACAACTAATGCTTGAGAAAAAAAATCAATATTTTCATAATGCTGCTCAAAAAAAGCAGAGTAAAACAAAGCAAGAACTGGATACGTTAAATCAGTATAGCTACAGAAATGCTGACTTTCTGCAAAATAGTATTAATGTCTACAACAATAGACTCAAATCTGAAATTATTCAGTCGAAATCCGAATTTGAACAAACTTTACGTTTATTTAAACAGCGAATATTAGAAATTCCTTTTTTGTCACTCTTTAGAATACTAAATTTCACTAAATTTCATCTCATTCCAAACCAATTTAGCTGCGCCTAACATTCCTGCCTTATTACCTAATTCGGCAGTAAGCAACTGTAAGTCTGGACGAGAAGGAGATACTACCCGTCGCTCAATCTCTTTTAAAGTACTGGGCAGAAAAAACCGAGAGCTTGCACTAATTCCCCCGCCAATAATTACCGCTTCAGGAGTTAGAACATATATCAAACCAGCTAACCCTGCACCCAAAGTCCTGCCATAATTTTGCCAAAATGCTATAGCCGTTTTGTCTCCCAATTCTGCTAATCTTCCTATTTCTGCGGGTTGCTTGCCTGTATTACGAATAACTGAACCAATAGAAGCATATTGTTCTAATGAACCCTGATTACCGCTACGACAGGGAAAACCATCAGCATTGAGAGTAATCAAGCCTAACTCTCCTGCTGCGCCACAGCGTCCAGTAAATAATTTGCCATCGAGAAAAATTCCCCCTCCTACACCCGTTCCTAGAGTCAGGAGAATAAAATCTTTAAATTGTTTGCCTGCGCCTAACCAAGCCTCGCCTATAGCAGCGCAGTTAGCATCATTTTCCAACATAGTTGCTAATCCAGTTTGCGTCTCTAACCAGTCGGCAACAGGTACATTATCCCAGCTAGGGAGATTAATTGATTTTTTGGCAATGCGCCTGGTGGTGTCTGTCGGACCAGGAACACCCAGACCGATCGCAATACAAGTACGATCTTGATTAAGCTGATTGACTCCTTGAGTGATCGCTTTTACTACTGGCTGAGGATTGGCAGGTTGGGGTGTAGCTAAAGAAATTGACTCAAGACAAGTTCCATCAGGGAGAAATCGCCCCATCTTAATTGCTGTACCGCCCAAGTCCACACCGATCGCTTCTTTCATTTATCAGTTAGGGGCGAACGGTCGTTCCCCCGTACATTATGAATTATTTCCTGATATTCTGCTTCGGTATATAAATCTGCCTCATTTTCAATTCGGTCTACAAATAAGATACCGTCAAGATGATCGAGTTCGTGCTGAAAAATACGAGCGATAAAGTCTGTAAATACTTCCTGTTTAATTTCTCCTGCTTGAGTAGTGTATTCTACCTTTATTTCGCGATATCTTGGCACTAAACCCCGAACATTTGGTACGCTTAAACAGCCTTCCCAATCTTTAACTACTCCTTCTCCATGATCTAAAATCTGCGGGTTAATCATTGCCGTTGGGGACATAGTTGGGGCGTGGGGATAGCGATCGCTAGGGTGAGATGCAACAATAAACAGTCGATAGGGTTGGGAAATTTGCGGTGCAGCAATGCCTACTCCTTTGCTGGCGATCGCTGTAGCTATTAAAGAGTCAATCAGAGATAAGATATTTTTATCTTCAATCTTGATTACAGATTTAGCTTTGGTTCGGAGAATTTGTGCGCCTATTTGGGCGATTTTTGGTAATTTTGCCATATTTGTCTCTCTAAAGCTATTTTTTAACTTTATTTTAAGTACTTTTGTCTGATTAGCAAATTTTAATCATTGAGAATAGATGTTAAATATTAGCAATTTTAATTCAAATCAACTGATAAGATCTTCAAATTACTAATTAACAGTAGAGTGCATAAAGATAGAGTGGCAATTTCTTCAGAACAGCTATGGGAACAAGTCTTAGAACATCTCAAACAACGGCTTAGTCGTCCTACTTTTGAGACTTGGATTCAAAATGCCACTATTGAAGATTTGAATTCAAACTGTCTGACTATTTTGACTCCCAATGCCTTTGTAATGAACCATTTGCAAAAGCACTATCTTAATATTATTAGTGATGTAGTCACCGAAGTTAGCGGTCAGACTTTAGAGATTCGTTTAAAATCTCAACAAGGAGGAAGTTTGGCTTTTTTGACCGATGGGGCTGAGACTGCCTCTCAAAAGTATAAGTTTCCGACGACTAAAAATTTACTCAAGCCAGCTAAATTAAATTCTAAATATACTTTTTATAGCTTCGTGGTAGGACCGACTAATCGCATGGTACACGCTGCTTCTTTAGCTGTAGCTGAGTCTCCTGGACGAGATTTTAACCCTCTTTTTCTCTGTGGTGGGGTAGGCTTGGGCAAAACTCATTTGATGCAGGCGATTGGGCATTATCATTTAGAAATTAATGCCGATGCTAAAATCTTTTATGTCTCCACAGAACAATTTACTAATGATCTGATTACGGCAATTCGCAACGATAGTATTCAAACCTTTCGCGAACACTATCGTTCTGCCGATATTTTGCTGGTAGACGACATTCAATTTATTGAGGGTAAGGAATATACTCAAGAGGAGTTTTTCCACACCTTTAACACCCTGCATGAAGCAGGAAAACAGGTGGTTTTGGCTAGCGATCGCCCTCCTAATCAAATTCCTAAACTCCAAGAACGTCTGAGTTCCCGTTTCTCTATGGGTTTGATTGCCGATGTTCAAGTACCAGACCTAGAAACTCGCATGGCAATCTTGCAAAAAAAGGCAGAATATGAAAATGTCGATCTTCCCAGAGAAGCGATCGAATATATTGCTAGTCAATATACTTCTAACATTAGAGAATTGGAGGGCGCACTAATTAGAGCAACTGCCTATATTTCTCTGTCTGGTTTGTCGATGACGGTGGAGAATATTGCTACGGTTCTTAATCCTAAGATAGAGCAGATTACTGCTTCTCCCGATACTATTATTGATGTAGCGGTGGAAATCTTAAATATTTCTGCTGAAGATCTCAAAGGGAGTTCTCGTCGGCGAGAAATTAGTAAAGCCAGGCATATTGCCATGTATCTGATGCGTCAACATACCGACTTAAGTCTACCTCGCATCGGTGAAAAGTTTGGTGGCAAAGACCACACCACAGTCATGTATAGTTGTGACAAGATTTCTAAACAGATTAGAGTAGATCGTCAGCTTAATCAAACTATTTCTTTATTGAGCGATCGCATTAACTTTGTCAGTCGGCAAAAATCTCAAGATTAATCTTTTCCACAGCTTAAGAGTATATTTCCGCACTTATCCACAGCTTTTCCACAAACTGCTAAGAAAATTTCATAGTACACTTGTTTTAAAGTATCAGTTGATTCTAATTCCGAGATGAAAATTGTTTGTAGTCAAAGCGATCTAAAAAATAATCTTTCCTTAGTCAGCCGTGCCGTTCCTTCTCGTCCAGAACCAGCAGTATTAGGAAATGTTTTGCTGGAGGCAATAGAAACAACCCAGAAGATTAGCATCATTGCTTTTGATGGCAGCTTGGGCATCAAAACTAGTTTTAGTGCCGAAGTTATCGAAGGTGGCAGTATCACTTTACCAGCAAAGTTGTTAAATGATATTGTGACTCGTTTACCAGAAATGGAAATTACTCTAGATGTTCCTGAAGACGAAGCAAGCTCTGTCGTTACTATCAGTTCTGCATCAGGACAATTCCAACTAACGTGTATTGAAGCCAGCGAATTTCCCGAATTACCGACGGTAGAGGCTGGAAAAACAATTGAATTGCCCATCTCCGCACTCAACGAAGGGTTAGGGGGATGCTTGTTTGCTGCCTCTACAGAATTATCCAAACAGGTACTTACTGGAGTACATTTAAAAACTCAGGGTTTAGGAGCAGACAACCAGGGAGATGTTTTAGAATTTGCGGCTACTGATAGTCATCGTTTAGCCGTTGTGGCAGCAGATCTTAATTCTGAAGATCCAGAATCAGCAACTAGCCTACCTGAATTTTCTCTAACCATTCCTGCCAAAGCATTGCGAGAGCTAGAAAAAATTGTGGGAGATTCACAAGTAACAGATTTAGTTAAAGTTAACTTTGATGAACAGATAATTATTTTTGAATTGGGCGATCGCCTTTTAACTAGTGCAAATATACCAGGAGACTATCCTGCCTACGGACAATTAATACCTAGTAGTTTTACCCGCGAAATTATTTTAGATCGTAAAAGATTGCTAAGTAGTCTAGAACTAGTGGCAGTACTAGCGCAAAAAAATAACTTGGTCAAATTTAGCATCAATAATGACCAGGGAGAGTTAATAGTTTCAGCCGATGCTCAGGATATAGGTAATGCCAAACAAACTTTACCCGCAGAAATTATAGGAGAAGATATAGACATCGCTTTTAATATTAAATACTTAATGGACGGACTAAAGGCACTTCCCGCAGCAGAAATTAAAATGCAGCTAAACGAGTGGAATCAACCAGTTATCTTTACACCTTTGGGGGGATTGAAGATGACTTACTTAGTAATGCCTGTACAAATTAGAAATTAGTTAATTGTTAGAAAGTGTTTATAAAGTAGACATAAAAATATTTTTAACGTTCTGGTTGAGAGGCTGCTAGTAACCTTTGCATCACCGCCCAGATCTCTCAGTAGTCTGCTCCAACGAGGTTGTTATGCATCGTCAATCAGTTTAGCGGTTGCAAGAACGATTATTCCAACATCTACAATTGTGAGAGAGCAATTAACCACCAAATATAACTGCATCTGGAATTTCGTAGCGCTCTTGACCAATGCGGATGATATTTAGATCACTCTGCTTTGTTGCACTGAATCTGCCGCTGGGATCGGCTTGACTTTGGTCATATCCAGTAGCTTTTCCGTTTTCAAAGAAAATAAGCGCGGGTGCGACCATCCAGCTTCTTAATTGTGACAATGCCACTTCCGTTGCCTTGGCGGGTGACACCAAAGGAGCAGGATCCAGTAGGCTGCCCTCCGCCTATCGAACATGGAATATTACCAGTTGCGTTGTAATTCGTGTCTGGAATCGTTACATCACTCCCACTGCTGGTACTGCCAGGGGTTGAGATAATCATCTCAAGGCGGTAGTTTGCAACTTCATTTCGACGTGCGGCACTCCTCATCATGTAGACCCGAATTTTATAGTCGCCACTTTTTGAGAGGTTACCCTCGTACTGGTTCCCGCTCGTAGATCCATTGAAAAACGCCACCTCAGTTTCACCTGGTGCCAGAATATTGAAGTAACTGGCACTATTATTTGTAGACATGCTGACATTCATATACTGTCCCTGTTTGGCATTAAGGACATAGTCAACAATCTGGTAGCCCTTGACGGAGCCTTGAATTCTGGCACTGATGGCATCAGGCTCAAACTGAACCCGTTGAGTGCGGATATTACTCTGAGCAAGTACGGTTGGAGATGCCAATTCGACAGGAGGCACAAAGAGAAAAAGTGCTGTCGCAAGAAGGGCGATTTGTAATTTTGCAGTGAACATAACTTCCCAAATTTTTAGCAGATACAATCTTACGTGTTGAGGAGGACTTTCTACAAGATTTGCACCGCGACTTCCCCTGTGAACAAAGTGGTTCTGGCAAAGCTGTATAACAACCCCAAGCTCAGCGACTGACAAGGTGGGGGCTAATCGCCTAACTACTAAAGTATGAACGATCTGTTTCAGCTTATTTCTACTCTTTGATGGATTAGATCGAACGCTAGTTTTTACTAAGATAATTTTGAGTCAGGTTTAAGAAAGATTTATTTGAGACTGCAATATAACTGCTGGGAAAAATTATGAATCTAGTAATTCCAGAATCAGTAAAAGTTTGGTCGCAATTTATTCACCCTATTATCATGTGGGTGTTATTAGCAACAGCCATCTATGCTTTATATTTAGGACTAAAAGTTCGGCAAAGCAGGAATGCTGAAGGTGAGGCTAAGAAAGAATTAATTAAGGGTCGTTACAACATTAATCACTATAAAGTTGGATCGATACTGTTAGCGTTGCTAACGCTTAATGCTTTTTTCGCTATGGCTGTTACCTATGTTAATACAGGCAAAATCTTTTTTGGCTCTCATTTGATTGTCGGTTTAATAGTGGTAAGTCTAATTGTCACTTCTGCTTCCCTCTCGCCTTTCATGCAAAGAGGTAATATGTGGGCGCGAAATCTTCATTTTGCGATAAATATCGGCGTTTTAGGTCTATTTGGCTGGCAAGCAATCACTGGTCTACAAGTAGTGCAAAATATCGTCAGCAAACTCTAGTAAACCTACGCTTAAGTAGCAAGGATTTTTTCCTCTGCTTCCCCAAAATCTATTTTTATGTTACGAGAAATATCCATGCAGTTAAAATCAATTTCCCAACAAGTAGTCGCCATCATTGGTGCTTCTAGTGGTATTGGACGCGAAACAGCACTACAGTTTGCGAGAAAAGGAGCAAAGGTAGTCGTCTCAGCCCGAAATGAACTGGGACTAAATTCTTTAGTCACAGAAATTCAGGCTTCTGGAGGTGAGGCACAAGCAATTGTGGGTGATGTGGCAAACTTTGAACGAGTAAAAGCGATCGCCGATTATACTGTCGAACAGTATGGCAGGATAGATACTTGGGTACATTGTGCTGCTACTGGTATTCTTGCGCCCTTTGAGGAAATTACGCCCGAAGAATTTAAGCGCGTTATTGATGTTACTCTAATGGGACAGGTGTATGGAGCAATGGCAGCACTTCCCTATCTCAAGCAAGCAGGTAGAGGAGCAATGATTCATATCTCTTCAATGGAAGGAAGGCGAGCTTTACCCTTACAAAGTCCTTATTCGACTGCTAAACACGGTTTAGAAGGCTTTCTCGAATCTCTGCGGGTAGAACTACAACATGAAAAAATACCTGTTAGCGTTACCAGTATCAAGCCAGCAGTAATTAATACCCCTTTTTACAACCACGTACTAACTAAGTTGGGAGTCAAACCAACAGGTTTACCCCCTTACTACTCCCCCAAGCTAGTAGCTGAAGCTATTCTTCATACAGCCGAACATCCTACCCGCGACTTTATAGTCGGTGATGTGGGTCGAATATTAGATCTCGGTCAAAGACTCTCACCAGAACTGATGGATAGTTTGTTGTTGGAGATCGGCTTTACCGGACAGCGTACCTCAGAACCCAAATCGGCTGATGGTCAAAATAATTTGTATGCACCTATGGATGGTTACACCCAAGTTGAAGGGGATTTTAATAACTTAACCATTCCCAGTATTTCCGACTGGATCGTTAAAAAACTCTCTTTCAAGTAGAATTTCAAATTGGGTGCAATTGCGGTATTGGTTGTTGATGCTGGCTCGAAAAGCTAGAAGCTATTAGTCAAAAATTAAGAGTTGTTAGAACCAATAACCCCAACTTTATGCCGAAAAGAAAGTTCTCCGCCATACCAACCCCCAACTCCGAGGAATGTTGCTACTAATAACGAGACAGCTAAACCAAGAGGAACTATAAAAGCCTCTGGAGTATCCAGCCTGAAAAAGAAATTAATTGCAGTTAGGATCAAAGCTGTAACGTTAAGAACCATGTGCGCCCAGCCAGCAGTACGCTGACGCACTTTGGGGATTTTTAGAAAGTCTGACATTCCTACCAAAGCTGCCAAAATTCCTGCTACTAAACCAAGTCCAATTAACCAGGTAGAAGCACGCGCCCAAAAAAAGTCTTTTGTTAACCAATAGCCGATATCGGTACCCGCAGCAGCAGTTAAAAAAGCAACGGGGAAGACCACAATAATCGGATGAATTGGATGTCCAGCAATTGCTACAGAACTGGTAACACCATTGCCTAAATACTCGCTTTCAAGACTTTCGATAATTGGCGGAATATTGGGATAAGGATTTTGAGTTGCGTACTCTGATTCAAATTCTGTATTGGTCATAAAATTTCTCCTTAAAGCAACAGCTACAAAAAGTCACTTTGTTAATTAAGTTGTTGATACTTCAATTAGTAAACCAATCGCTTGATCGCAGCATCTCGCCAAAGAAATAGAAAATCTAAATAATAGAAATTAAATTAGTATTTCGATTGATAGATAGCGATAGATCGCATACCTGTTGTCGTACTGCTATATCTTATGGTCGCAGGTATTTTAGGTGCGATCGCCATTTATAACCCTCTTTTGTCGCTCTCCGAAGCTCTACAGTTGTAGATAAAATGAGAGTAGAATTCTTGGACTGGTTGGCATCGTCACACTGCTTTGGTGTTAGCAGCATCAGCTTTTTTATCTGTTTTACGCTTTCAACTCGAAGGACTGCCAGAAACTCCTGATAATCCCCTTTTTTCAATGAACAGAAAACCTAGAAATCTGGATGCGTTCAAAGTGGGGCATGTACTCTCATCCGTCTCAGTTTAGCTGAATTGAAACGATATATTTGGAAGTTGCTATTTCCTGGTTCTTGGTCAATTGAATCCATATTACACTGGTCTTTTTGGCGTCGAAAGCATCAAGCTTCCGCCCGCTTTTTTCACTA
>JBBSPC010000062.1:0-26245 GCA_038259125.1 Chroococcales cyanobacterium
ACTAAAAAGAGTTATTCTCGACCCAAAAAATCACAAACAAAGACAGCTTAACTATATTTTTGGCTAATTATTTTCTCTTTTAGCTATTTTAAACTGGCTGAACTATTTTCTCATGATTTTTTTTAGTCTAAACTACAGTAAGTATGTTTCTCGTCCTATCGAACCCAAAAGATTTTATCGAAGACACAGTAGCTTTTCTATTGGTTTGCATGGTCAAAACTGGGTCGAGTCAAATACCTCTTTCCAAGATATCGTTCAAGAATTAATCCATTTTTCAACTGCCAAAAATGATTATTATCGTCAAGGTATGAAGGCTAAAAGCCTAATCCAGCAGGTTTTCTAAGTACTTGTGTCGCCCCCACAGATCTGAGTCTTTAAAAAGACTACTTCTGCCAGTAATTATTAGCAGCAGCGATCGTGGCAAACTCTGTCGCTACCGTCTGTCCAACCGCAATCAACATCATCGCATCATTGCCATAAACCTCTCGTAACTGGTTGCGTTTTTCTTCATCAGGCTGAGTTAATTTAATAATCAGCCGTGCCATTTTGACTGCCAGTTGTCGTCCTGCTTCTGGTGTCTCAGTTAATAGTGAGTTATTGGGAATTAATGTAACTTCGGGAGGTGTTACGAGAGGCGAGTTACTGGAAGTTGTTAGATTATCCATGTCAAAATTCCCTTTATTAGTGTTTTCTTAAAACTTGAAAAAGCATATACATAAATGAGCCATCTACAAATAAGACGATAAAGCATCATTAGTTGTGACAACATAAGCTTGATCGCACAGCATAGCTTCTATGTAGAAGGACGGCAGGTCATGACTCCTTCTTTCTGTGTGTTGGCATTGACATTGCTGCCCATCGCTCGAACCGTTATCATTGGCTCATAGCCAGGGTAACAACGTACCAAGACAGTATCTTCAGATTGGGTAACGTATAGAACATAAACGGGTTTACCTCCCAGCACGGCAGATACAAGTTTTGGTGGGGCGGTGGCAGTTGCAACAATTGTCGGTTCAAGAAAGTGAATATCTGAGGTTGCCGATAAAACGGGCTTTTCCTCAAACAATTGCAAACATATCAGTACTAATGCCGTAATAATGACCAGTACAACAGAGAATTTAGCCGATAGCTTGAACATAGTTGATACTCCACACTTTTGTCTTATGTAATCTGAGAGTAGGCGATCGCCAGCTAAAATGTAGTCAAGATATTTCGACAGTCGAATCAATTAGCGCAGAAAACTTGGAGAAAAAACCTCGCTTTTATTAAAGCCATGATGGTAACCGCTCCACGGAAGTTCTACTGTTTGATAAAACTTAACGTCAGGAGATATTAGAGAAAAATAACGAAAAATGTCTGTCTCTTCATATAACTGTAAGCCTGCTTGATCGCATCAAAGATGTCATCCTAAATTTTGCTTAATTATTGAGAAACCAAACGTCTTTCTCAACAACTTCACGGTTTGTATGCAGATGATTGGCTGGAAAATCAGGATCGGAGTAGCCAACAGCTAAACCACAAATGATTAACAATTCTGGCGCGATATTCAACTCGCGACGAATGATTTCAGGATAGCCCGCAAGCGAAACCTCTACGCAGGTGCCGAGTCCGCGAGCAGTTAGGCACAACACCAGGGTTTGTAGATACATCCCCACACTCAAAGCATCTGCAATACCTAAATCTTGGTGCATACAGACAATACCGACTGTTGGCGCGCCAAAAAATTCATAATTACGCAGAACAGCTAGCTGTCTGTTGACTTGATCGTCACGAGCAATCCCCATCGCTCCATAGACCTGTACGCCCAGTTCCTGGCGGTAATGCTGGAAGGACTCTGGCAGGGGCGGAATATTGGGCTGCTGCTGCTTGGCTTGGTTTAGCAAAGCTTCTTTCAAACAATCGCGGCGGACACCTTCAGCAAACACCATCCGCCAAGGCTGAATGTTTGAATTCGACGGTGCGTGTTGTGCTAGAGCAAGGGCTTCATCGAGCAAAGTCCGTGGCACAGGTTGGGATAAGAATTTGCGTGTTGAGTGTCGGTCTTTGATAGTTTGGTCGAGATCGAACATACTAAATTAACCTCTGTAAAAAATAAGTATCAACTGTATTGTTGTTAACTAAGCTTGTTCGGGTGTTACCGCTTGACTCACCAATGGCAAAGGATTTCCCCACTTGTCGCCGAATACAAATTGCTCCAGAGGTTTCCGCTGCCTCGGTATTAGGTCACGTTCCTTGAGAGGATCTGGGAGCGTCATCGAATCGCCTCGATAGCCAATTGCCAGAGCCGTCCACGCCTCATAACCATCAGGAATATCAAAGAGATCCCGCGCCTTGTCGGGATAGATCCCAATCATCTGATGCACACAAATTCCTCTTGCCGTCGCCTCCACCGAAAGATTGCCAGTAGCAAGTCCAAGGTCGTGAATCGCTGCCCGATTGTCTTTGTTATTGAGAGCAAATTTAAGACTAACAATGCCCAAAGCTAAAACTGGTACGTTCTTTGCCCAGATCTGGTTTCCTTCGACAAGACAGGATAAAAGCTGTTGAAAATGGTCGGAGTTTTCTTTAGTTGCGACGATATAGTTCCAAGGTTGCTCATTATAAGAAGATGCTGCCCATCGTGCTGCCTCGAACAAGGAACAGAGATCTGCTTCTGAAACCAGACGCTCCTCAAAGGCATAGGGACTCCAGCGTTCTGCAAGAATTTTGTGGATCGGGTAGTCTGTTGACGCTCTTTTTTCAGACATAATTGCTCCTTACCAATTTTTAGACGTGAGGTCTTTACAAATTAAGACGAGATAGCATCATTGGTTGTGACAGATAACGATTTTTTTGAATCACATTATCAACTTGATTCTCAATTGTCTTGACTAGATCGAGTTTGAAGTGGTTCAGCGATCGCTATTTACTATTCTAAAGATATTTCCTTGTAAATCTGCTTGAGCTTGTCGGGATTTCTGACACTGTAAATTGACTGAATACGACCATCGACAATTTCCAGGGTCATCGCGCTATGAATTTTACCGTTCAAATACTGAATAATGCCAGGTTGCCCATTTATTTCGACTAAGTGCGAAACAGCATTAGCCAACCATTTACGACGCATGGCTAACAACATCCGAGCTATCTTTCCCGCCCCATGTATCGGCTTGAGGGTTGCAACTACCTGACCGCCCCCATCTGACAAAAAGGTTATATCCTTAGCAAATAACAGTAGCAAATCTTGCAAATCACCACTGGTAGAAGCCTCTAAAAATTGGGCTGTAATCTGCTCATGCTGTGGACGAGAAACTGGAAACCGAGAACGTTCGGCAGCTAGGTGCTGTTTTGCCCTTCGGAGAATTTGGCGACAGTTGGTGGGACTCTTGCCGACCATGCTACTAATTTCTTCATAATCATACTCAAATACATCGCGGAGCAAAAATACTGCTCGTTCAAGAGGAGATAAACGCTCTAGTACAGCTAAAAATGCAATTGAAAGTGAGTCTGCTAATTCCATTAAATTGCTTGAATTATCGGCTTGTTGCGTCAACATCGGTTCTGGTAGCCAGGTACCGACGTATTGTTCTCGTCGAACACGAGCGGAACGTAAATGATCGATGCAGAGACGAGTAATGATGGTAGCTAGATAAGTTTTTGCTGAACGCACCTTTTCGTCTGCCGTTTGATGCCAGCGTAGAAAAGTTTCTTGCACCATATCTTCAGCATCGGTTACAGTGCCGAGCATTCGATAGGCGATCGAGAACAGCAGAGGACGATGGTCATTAAAATCATCGAGAGAACTCATGATATTTCCTCTGGTTGCTGAGATGTTTTTAATACCTGTATGCTAATCCAACATCCCAATCCATCAACAATTAATATAAGAATAGCTGTAACTTGGAATAGAATTCCCCAGCCTGTAAAGGAGACTTGCGAAACATGGTCGGGGCTAATAACGATGAAATGATTGTAAAGACCGAAAAAGAACGAACCAGCTAACGAACCAAGTAAGAGCCAGTTACCAAGACGATAGAACTGTGTCCAGAGTAAAATGGCTGCAAGGATAGGGATCGGAAAAATTACAACACCAACAAATAAACTCTGAACTAAAGAGAGGGCAACTGGAATTTTAATATGTGCCAAGCCGTGTAGTCCGTTGGCGATCGCATGAATAACTGCGATCGCTGTTCCATATTGAGCAATTTTCATTTTTCTGCTTGCTAAGTAAAAAACTACAAAAGATTGATTGTCAGTCAATTCATGCCCCAAATCAGTAACGCCTATATTCCATACTGAGTCGCGGTAGCAAAGGCTGGATGTGAAGACGAAATAATGAAGAACACAAGCATGACACTGGCAAAAATCCCAATTAGACGTAATTTCATCGTTAGAACCTCATTTTATAAAAAATGGTCAGTTAAGCTTTTGATTTTGTTTCCAGCGGAATTAGTTCAATTTAATTGTCAGGGCTGCACATGAGCAGCTTTGATTAATCCCTGTTGATGGAGTGTCGTTATAGGCAATCATGTCCTGACAGCTTGGGGCGTTTGTTGAGAACTGTGCCTTGCGGCTTTAATTAAATCGGCTGCTTTTTCGCCGATCGCAATTGTGGGTGCATTTGTATGTCCCGTAATTATAGTTGGCATAATTGAAGCATCGACGACCCGCAAACCCTCAACCCCATATACACGGAGTTCTGGGTCTACAACCGCCATCGGGTCATTTCCCATTTTACAAGTGCCGACTGGATGAAATACAGTGCCGCAAGTTTCTCGGATGTATGCTTCGAGGGCTTCATCGCTAGTTACGTCGTCACCAGGCGCGACTTCTCTGCCTCTAAACTCATCGAAGGCACTGGTATGAAACAACTTTCGCATTAATTTAATCGCGTTAATTAGCTTTTGCACATCAGATTGACTTTGTAGATAGTTCAGCCGAATTATGGGTGCGTCCTTGGGATTAGGCGATCGCAAACTGACACTACCAATGTTTTGGGGATGAGTCAAAACGACTAGACCCGTGAAGCCTAAACCAGAATTAGGATAGCCAGGAGGCGCCCATAGAATTGGACCAAAGAATAGCTCTAAATCTGGCACAGCGTCTAGATTCCCTTCACTATGCAAAAACAATCCAGTCTCCGCGATTCCATTGCTCGTAGTTGCCGTATGTAAATCCTGACTTGCTTCGTAGGGTACAGGAACGACAATGTGATCTTGCAGGTTTTGACCGACACCTGGCAAGTCAACAACAACAGGAATCCCGAATGCTTGTAGTTGTTCTTGATCGCCAATGCCAGAAAGCAATAGCAGCTTAGGCGAATCGAACGCGCCAGCACTTAAAATCACTTCTCGATTGACCTTAACCTGATGTAGCGTTCCGCCCTGCTGATATTCCACGCCAACGGTGCGGTTGTCCTCAAACAACAACCGAGTCACTAATGCTCCAGTAATTGTTGCCAAATTAGGACGCTCCAGAATTGGAAGAAGGAATGCTGCTGCTGCACTATGACGCTTACCATCTTTGACAGTAAATTGAAAAGATCCTGCACCCTCTTGCTGTATGCCGTTGAAATCAGGATTACGGTCGTATCCTAATACCACTGCTGCATCTACAAATCTTTGGGAGATTGGAGCGGGGGAAATAATATCGGTCACGCTCAATTCGCCATCAACACCATGGTATGCGTCAGCACCGCGTTGCTGGTTCTCAGATTTCTTGAAATAGGGCAGTACATCTTGGTAACTCCAACCAGGATTCCCCAATGACTGCCAGTGGTCATAATCGCGATGATTGCCTCTTGTATAGAGCAAGAAATTAATCGAACTGCTGCCACCCAAGACTTTGCCACGGGGACAAAAGATTTGGCGGTTATTTAGATACGGTTCTGGTTCAGAGAAGTATCCCCAGTCTACCTCGCTGCCTAGTAGGTGGGTGCATTCTAAAGGGATTTCAATCTCTGGTTTCGTATCTGGATTGCCAGCTTCGAGCAACAATACGTTTGTTTCACTGTCTTCTGTCAAGCGGTTGGCGACAACACAACCTGCCGAACCTGCACCAATCACAATATAGTCATATTGAGTCATAATTTTTGCTCCAAATTATTAACTGGGATGAGTAATGGGAGTTCCAACGAGCCATTCCATAGGTCGTGGCTGAAAGTCTAGTTCGCGTTTTGCTTTAGCATTGGATGCCCCTCGCATTTGAGTACCGTAATAGACGGCATCGGCACCACCAATCTGCAAAGCTTCTTCAACTGATACCTGGGGAGGTGAAGGAGCATTAAGCCATCGGGCATAAGCAGGCAGCCACTGGCGCACTTCCAAAGGTCGATCGTCGGTAATTAGATAAATGCCAGGATTCCCTCGTTCTACTGCTGCAACTGTGGCGATCGCTGCGTCTTCAATATGTAACCACGACCATACACCTGCGCCATTTCCGACAATTGGGAACTGCTTCTGTCGCACTTGGTTAGCAACGTCGCCATCGGCAGCAAACCAAGTACCAGATCCGTAAAAGAAACCGTACCGCAAAACAATTCCTTCTAGCTTTGTTTCAAGTAAACGACGTTCGATCTCGCTTACCGTGCGAACATCTGCTGCCACTGCGGGCGAAGCATCCAAGGCTAGTGGTGTTTCTTCGTTCGCCAATTCTTTACCAGGAACTCCCCAAAAGGCGATCGACTGTCTTAAATAACGACGCGCGCCAGATGCTTGGGCTGCTGCCAGCACATTAGCACCTCCCTCTAGACGAATACGCTGGCTCAGTGGTGCAGCAGCACTCATCGACTTACCAGTATAGGTTTTGGGCAGAGCGGTAAGTTGCTCGATTACCACTTCTGGTTGAGCGCGAATTACAGCAGCTTTGACAGCATCAGCATTGAACACATCGGCGTTCGCTGCTTTTACACCTTGTCGATTTAAATGATCGGCTTTTTCTTGAGAACGAGTCAAAGCCGTTACATCGTGTCCTTGGGCAAGTAATTGTACTAGTAGCGGACGACCAATCGCTCCCGTTGCTCCCGCAACAAAAATCTTCATCTGTAAACCTCTTGAGGTATTTGAACCATCTACAGATAAGACGATCTAGCATCATCGATTGTGACAGTATGCTATCTCTCTTCTGTCTCTCTAAGCAGAAGAACAAGAAAAATTATCCCCAAGATAGACTAAGTAACCTAAACAATTGAATTCATTCATTTGAACTAGCTCAAAGTTTTCCATAGTCGGCAAATCAGCAAATCCCACTATGTCTTCAAAAGTCTGCTTGTTAAGAAAAATTGCCCGATCTCCATAGGGTAAAGACAATAAACGCGATCGCATCTATTTGAGATTATTTTGATAACCAAAAGAACAATCCTGCTTCAAAAATTGAGATCGATTTTTAGCCATATTGAATAAATCTTTGTAGCTTTCTCAAATTACGTTTACCCAAAAATCGGCAGTTACAATTTCTCCGTAACGGTTAAATTGACCCCAGAGTTTATATTTTCCTGGTTTGGGGAATTGAGTTTGAAAATGAACTTGGCTGACAGGTACATCTTCAGTTGCATGGGCGTGAATGTAATCCTCATTGGTGAGAGTTTCTGACTGCTTGACAATTACTAAATGTCCTGTCTCTCCTAAGTATGGTTGTAAATCTTTCAAAGAAGCATTGCTAGAGGAATCCTTAAGATTAAACTTCAAAGTAACTGGTTCATTGGCTTTTATTTGTTTTTGGTCAGTACTAAAGCTAACTTTTGTTTTTCCAAAAGATTTAGTTGAACTGGTGTCAATCTTGGCAGGAGTTGCCTTATTTCCTGCTACTAATAACTGCATCAAAGAAACTCTTTCAGCGTCTCCTGCTGGTTTGTAGTCGCTAAATAGAGTGTATTTTCCTGGTTTGGGCAAGCTGGTTTCGATGTCAAATTGCCCCTTATCGTTATATTTGGGATGAATATGACTAAAAAATTCGAGATTGTCGCTGACCACAATTAAGTGCATCCGCTTTTCTTGGAATATATCAAAATTACTTACAGGTTTTCCTGCTGAATCTTGAATATTTATGGCAAGAGGCACGGATTGATTTGGTGCGATCGCATTTGGTACTGTTAGTTTGGCTTCAGTCTGGGTTTGTACTGTTTTCTTTCCCATATCCATGTTGTCCATGTCATGGTGAGAATCAGATTCGGCATCCATGTTGCTCATATCATGATGTTCCATCGTTTGGTGTTTTCGATCTGAAGCCTCAACATTTTTAGAAAGTAGCGAACAACCTTGAAATAAGAATAAACCTGAAGCAAATAAGAAAGTAGAAATAAAACGATTCATAGTTAACGTTTCCTCGAATTGGATGTATGCACTTAGGAACGTATAGTCATTCCCAATAAAAACTACATGACTAAGTAAGGGCGATTCGTGAGACAGTTGCGTTGCGGTGAAGCAGTTGCAGTGGTGAGACACTTGCGTTGCGGGTCTATGACCCGTTGAGCAAAGTGTCGAAAAGGTTCCCTGGCATAAGCAAACTGCTGAACCCGAAGGGTGGTTCCCAAGGGGCTGTGGGCGGACGCAGGTTCCGCCCTTTATAAGCCCCGTCCCGTTGAGCAAACTATTGAACCCGAAGGGCGAATTGCCCCTACTTATTGAAATTAAAACGACCGTTAACTTTTTCGCCATTGATATCGGTTTGAATTACAGCTTGATATTCACCAGATTCTGATGCGGGAAGAACCGCAGTATAGTGTCCACCTTCTGCATCGTAGGTAAAATCGAGGCTTTTTTGTTCCCCTGACGGTAGCTGAATTTGACCTATTACCTTGGCATCACTAACTGGTTCATGATTATCTCCAGACTGGAGATAGAAATCGAGGTGAAATTGATCGGCTTCTGGTTCGGGAACAAACTCTAAATGATATTTTCCTGCTTCGACAACTTGACCCCCAGCAGCAGGCTGGGAATGGTCTTCAGTAGATACTTCGTTAATAGCAGGTGCGGAGTTTGCTTCGGTGGTTGGTTCTGGTTGAGGTGTGGAAGTGGTGGGAGTAGAGTTGTTACAGGCAGCGAGAAACATCAAGCTAGCAGTAGTTAGACTTAATAAGATGGTGTTGGTTTTTTTCATGATTTTTTCCTGGTTTAGTCAATTGGAGTTTTATGGTTCGATAACGCTATATTTTGCTGTTCATTAATTCCTCCTTGATAAATATTTAAATCGTTACTTTTTGGTTTGGTAATAAAGTATTTACCAAACTGAGTATATAAAGCAGGTAAAACTAATAAAGTCAGAGCCGTAGAACTAAATAAACCTCCTAATACTACTACTGCCAAAGGTTGTAAAATTTCCTTGCCCGCCCCTGTACCAATCACTAGAGGAATCATGCCCAAAGCGGAAGTTAAAGCCGTCATTAAAATGGCAACTAATCGTTCCATTGAGCCTGTATATAATACTTCTCGTAATGGTATTCCTTGAGAGAATTTTTGGTTGTAGTTGTCAACTAATAGCAGACCATTTCTAGTTGCTACGCCAAATAGGGTAATGAATCCCACCATTGAAGCTACAGAAAGAATACCTCCCCCTAAAGCTACCGAAAAAATACCGCCAGTTAAAGCTAAAGGTAAATTAAGCATAATCATCATAGTTGCAGCTAAAGATTTGACGGCAAAGTACATCAAAACTGCAATTACAACTAAGGACAAAGTACCGAAAATAATTAAGTTTTTAGCAGCCCTTTGTTCTGATTCAAACTGACCTCCATATTCAATAAAATATCCTGATGGTAAAGTAACTCGGTCTTTAACTTTTGCCTGAATATCTGCGATGACAGAACCGATATCTCGTTGGGAAACATTAGCAGAAACTACAATTAAACGAGAAACATTTTCGCGGTTAATTGTATTTGGTCCCGTACCATAGTTAACTTGGGCAACTTGGGTCAAAGGAATTTTAATACCGTTGGGGGTATCAACCAATAAGTTACTAATGGTTTCGAGATTATTGCGATCGCGTTCGGGCAACCAGACTACTAAATCAAATAGCTGCTGGTTATCCAATATCTGATCGACAACTTTGCCATTGAGAGCGGTTTCAATAACTGCTGAAAGCTGACCGATAGTTAAGCCATAACGGGCTGCTGCCTGGCGATCAAATTTAATCTGGACTTGTTTAATTGGTACTTGGGGTTCGAGTTGCAGATCGACCACACCTGGGATATCTTGCATGGTGTCTCGCACCTGTGCGCCCAGGTTGCGTAATTCGGAGAGATCGAGACCAAAAACCTTAACGGCGATCGCACTTCTCACTCCCGATAAGACTTCATCCATGCGGTGAGAGATAAAACCGCCGATATTGGGGGCAACTCCTGGTAATCTGGCAAATTCTGCTCTAAGCTTGGCAATACTAGCTTCTCGGTCTTTTATGCCCTCTTCGCTTAATTCGATGTCTAAGTGTCCTAACGTTACACTACCAGCATCAGCATCTCCTGGGGCGCGTCCAGAACGCAACTGTACACTATCAAACCTGGGATCATCTTTGAGGGCATCTTGAATGGCATATCCCGCCCGATTGGTCATCTCTAGAGATACTCCTGGATAAAGATTGATGGCATTAACTAAAGAACGTTCTTGAAATTCGGGTAAAAATACTCTGCCTAAAGAGGTAAAAACAATTAAAGAAGCGATAAAAGCAGCCGTGGCAATTAGTAAAACAATACTGGGGAACTTGAGGGAAAATTTAATGGCGGGACGATATAGGCGTTTAGATAAACGCGCCACCCAAGTATCATCATCAGGTAAAGTTTGATTAGCCAACAAGAAAGCGCACAGGGCAGGGGAAAGGGTTAACGCCACTAAGGTAGAGGCGAAAATTGAGATTAAATAGGCGATGCCCATTGGGGCAAAAATTCGACCTTCGACTCCCGTTAAAGAGAAAATAGGCGCGAACACTACGGCAATAATTACCGTAGAAAACAAGACGCTAACTCTCACTTCTACAGAGGTGTTATAAACTACCTGCAAAGGGTTTTTCGGTTTGGCTGCGGATTGATTGGCTCGCAAGCCTCGATAGCAGTTTTCCATATCGACGATGGAATCATCTACCACCGAACCAATGGCAACAGCTAATCCTCCTAGAGTCATAGTGTTAATGCCCAAACCAAAAAGATTCATCAGCATTAAACCAATTAGCAAAGATAGAGGAATGGCACTGAGGCTAATTACCGCCGTGCGCCAATTCATCAAAAACAGTAACAGGATAATCGACACGATAATGATGCCATCCCGCAGCGAATCCCTGACGTTGCGAATCGAAGCCTCAATAAAATCAGACTGACGAAAAGTAACCGCAACTCGAACATCTTTAGGTAAACCAGCCTGTAATTCTGCCATCGCTGCTTCTACAGCTTTAGTAACCGTCGGGGTATCGGTCATCGGCTGTTTATTAACCATAACCACGATCGCAGGTTTGCCATCAAAACTACCATCACCCCGTTTTAAAGCCGCACCGATGCCAACTTCCGCCACATCCTTGAGTAAAATCGGCGTACCGTTTCTTGAGGTAATTACTGAATTTTCCAAGTCGGAAATTGTCTCAACTCTGCCAATTCCCCGAATTAACAGTTTATTATCTTTGGTAATTAAAAACCCACCTGGAGCATTATTATTAGCTTGGGCGGTAGCTTCTGTTACCTCAGCTAGAGAGACATCAAAAGCTTGCAGTTTATTCGGATTAACCAAAACCT
The DNA here is from genome assembly GCA_038259125.1 of Chroococcales cyanobacterium. Taxonomy (GTDB): domain Bacteria; phylum Cyanobacteriota; class Cyanobacteriia; order Cyanobacteriales; family Xenococcaceae; genus Waterburya. Next base: position 11,690 of record JBBSPC010000062.1, read on the forward strand.
GATACTGAGGAATATCGCCCCCGTAGGCAATTACCTGAGTTACTCCAGGTACGGCTAATAAGCGATTGGTAAGATCGCGATCGACCAGCCGTCGCACGTCCATTAAAGTAGTTTTTCCACCCTCTTTAGTCGTAAAGGCATATTGCAAAATTGTGCCAATAGGCGAAGAAATGGGCGAAATCTGCGGAACTTCTACTCCTTCGGGCAATCTAGAGGCAGCCTGCTGTAAACGTTCTGTAACCAGTTGACGTGCTTGATAAATATCCGTACTCCAGCCAAAAATCACCTTAACTACTGATAGTCCAACTGCCGAAGCAGAACGAACAGTAGTAATTCCAGGCGTACCGTTGATTCCACTTTCGATGGGTAGAGTAATTAAAGTTTCTACTTCTTCTGGGGCGAGTCCAGGGGCTTCGGTTTGAATCTCTACCTGGGGTGGAGCAAAATCAGGGAAGACATCTAAAGGCATTTGAGAGATAGTAATAAAGCCCCAGACAGTTACCACCACTGCACCAATAACCACTAGCCAACGCTGGGCGATCGACCATTTGAGAATAGAATTTAGCATAATATTTAATCAATATTTTTAGAATCGATCGCCGTAATCGGTTTGTCTGCTTTAGCCAGAAGAAGATCTTTATGATTAGCTTGATAAATAAGTTCTTTTTTACCCTGGGGTTTCCTGCCAGTACGGCTGCCCAAGAAAAAAGCCATAGTTGCGATCGCCGTAGTTGCCAATAACATTAACCATAAAGATAAAGAACTAGGCTTATATACTGCTTGACTAGCTTCTGCTGCTGGTTCTGCTTTAGGAGTAACGCCCCGTAAGGATTGGGCGTAGAGCATGATTGCCCCTTCTGTGACAATGCGATCGCCCTCAAACAAACTGCCTTGAATTGCTACTGAATCCCCAAAGGTTTGCCCCAAGGTAACATCCACGGGCTGATAAGAATTAGTTCCATTCTCGATATAAACTAACTGTTTGCCATTTGCGTCGATCACGGCACTTGTAGGTACTGCCAACACTGCCTCTGCTGTTTTATCCGTCAATACTTCCAACTCGGCAAACATTCCTGGTTTTAATGCTCCACTGGCGTTATTCAATTTAGCTCTAACCGCTACGACGCGAGTATCTCCTACGGTGGGGTCGATCTGGGCAATCCGACTGACAAAAGTTTGCTTAGGAATACCTGCAACCTTAACTCTGACTTGTTGTCCGACTTTAACTCGCCCTAAATTTTGCTCTTGGATATTTGCAGTTGCCAAAACTTCTTGACTATCCACAACGCTCATCAATTTTGTCCCTCGATCCTCAATCGATTCGCCCAAGGTAATATTTAAATTAGCTACCGAACCTGAAATAGGAGCTAACACCGTCACCAATCCTCGATCATTGGCGGTGGTATTTAACTGTTGCAGTCGCGCTTGATAGTTATTTGCTGCCAGTCCGACACGAGAGTTTGCAGCATCTACTTCAACTTTTGCCCGTTTTGCTGCTGTTTGGGCTTCTAAAACTTCACGAGAGGCGATCGCTTTTTTTAAAGTTGTTTTGGTTGCCAATAGTTGATTTTTCGAATCAAGCATTTCTCGACGGGGTAACGCTCCTTCCTTGACTAATTGCCGATCGTTGTCGTACCTTTCCTGGGCTATACTTACCTCTGTTTTAGCTGCTGCAATTTCTTGTTGGGCAATTTGTCGTTCGTTACTATAATTCTGCTGGGCAAGACTTAGATTCGCCTCCGCTTCTTGTAAGGCTGCCTCGGCTTCGGTACTGCGATCTAAAGAATCAGCCCGCAATTCCAACAATTCGGGACTAGAAATAACTGCTACAGGTTGCCCTTGCTGAACTCTATCTCCTGGCTGGACTAATAACTTGATTAATGTCCCCGCCGTTGGGGCGGTAATCTCAGTTTGCTTACTGGGTTGGGCTTCAATTTGTCCTGTGGTTTTAATGCCAAAATCTAGCAGTTGTTTGCTTAAAGGTTGAGTAATAATCCCCAATCGCTTTTGAGTTTGCCCATCTACCTCAATCCCCTTTGGTTGAGTAGTATCATTGTCTTTATGGCTAAACTCATCACCATGTCCACCATGAGCCAAAACTCCCGAAGGTTGCGACAATGCCAAGAGTAAAGCAAGAAAAACGATCGGTTTTTGCTGGGTTTCCATAGAGACAGAAAATAGTAGTCAGACCAACCTTTAGAATGGCATTAGAATATGAAATGAGGATGAAATGAAGTTATTAATTGAGAAAAGAGAGGGCGATCGCTTTGTAAACAACTTCCTCAATTAGAATTGCTGCTAATTGGAAGTTGAATCGTAAAGGTGCTGCCTTGATTTAACTCACTTTGGACTTTAATATTGCCTTGATGAGCCTTGGCTATTGCTTGGGCTATTGCCAGTCCCAATCCAGAACCACCAGAATGACGAGAGCGATCGCCCATAACGCGATAGAAGCGATCGAATATTTTTGCTTGGTGTTCGAGTGCAATACCAATGCCCGTGTCTTCTACCTCTATTAAAGCCCTGCGTAGCGAAGCCATGCCGCTAGGCTTATCGCTTTGACTCAAAGTAATAGTTATTTGACCGCCAGCAGGAGTGTAGTTAATTGCATTAGCAACCAGATTAAAAATGGCGCGATATAGCTGTTCTTCATTACCCATAACTTCAACTGGAGTTGACGATTGAATATTTCTGGTTAAGGTAACTCCTTTTTGCAGTGTTAACGCTGCTAGTTCTTCTTCAATATCGGCAATGATGTCTTGCAAAATACAGATATTGCGATCGCCCACTAGTATTTCTCTATCGAGGCGAGAAAGAAATAGTAGATCGCTAACGAGTTCTGATAGTCTCAGGTTTTGGCGTTCGATTACCTTTAGTATGTCCCGCGCTTCAGTCTCTGAAAAATAGGACATTCGAGTAAGAGATTCCAGGGTAGCGCGAACAGCAGCCAGAGGTGTTCGTAGTTCGTGCGCAGCATCGGCAGTAAACTGTTGAATCTGACGATAGGATTGATATAAAGGTCGCATTGCCAAACCTGCTAAGTACCAACTAACAACTATCACTAGTAAAACAACTATCGGTGTTGTCCAGAGAATTGTGCGTCTCAATGAAGCGAGATAGTTATCAAATTCTTGCCAGGAACGCCCCATGTCCATGTAGCCCCAAAGTACATTGCTACCGTCGGGATTATGTAAAGATAAAGGTAAAGAGATTTGCTGATAGCGATCGCCCTGACTATCCTCAATTAGTTGAGTATCTGCTGCTGATTTTTCTAAAGGTAAACTATCGGGCTTGATACCCGCTTGGGCAATTGGATTGCCTTTGGTGTCTAATAGCCTGACGTAATAACTACCCCGATAGATTGGATTGAGGATATGACGCTCGGATTGTTCGACTAGAATCCAGTTAGAATTTTGGTATAGGTATAAGTTAGGCAAGTAACGCCAGGATGCTGCCTCTAGTTTTCCCGATTTTTTGAGGGTGGATTCAAGATTATCGTGTAAATTTCCCGCAATAGATTTTAGTTCTTGTTCTAAGGTAACGCGATGAGCATGAACTATAGCCCGCCAAACCCCAAAGCCACATAAGAGAAACAGAACGCTAATTACGCCCGTGTAGAAAACCGTCAGTCGCCAGCGAGTCGAACGAAAAATACTATTTTGATTCATCGTTTACGGCAAGACGATATCCGATACCGTAAATGGTTTCGATTGGCAGTTTTTCACCATGTTCTTCTAGCTTACGTCGTAGCCGTCGCATCTGGGCTGCTACTACATTACTTGTCGGTTCAATACCATACTCCCATAGCCGATCTAATATTTGGTCGCGGGTAATAATTTGGTTGGGATGACGCATAAAATACTCAAGGATCTGAAATTCTTTATTAGTTAGTAAAATCTTTTGTGCTTTTTCAGAATCACTATCAAAACAAATTTCATGAGTGCCATTGTCAAGAGTTATATTACCTACTCGAAGTTGTTGAGGTTGAATGGACAAAGATCTTCTCTGTAAAGCTCTCAATCGAGCTAACAATTCACTCGTACCAAATGGCTTAACCAGATAATCATCAGCACCAGCATCCAAACCAGTTACCCGATCTTCAATGCTATCCTTTGCGGTCAACATTAATATCGGTAAAGAGTTTTTTTGTAGCCTTAGCTTTTTACAAAGTTCGATACCCGTCTGCCCAGGTAAGAGCCAGTCAAATATAGCTACCGTATATTCTCGTCCTTTATTTTCTAAATACCATTCTGCTTCTATACCATCTTGAACCCAATCAACAACGTAGGCTTCATGATGTAGATTTCGTTTGATTGCTGCACCTAAATCGGGTTCATCCTCTACTAACAATATTCGCATAAGACATTTTTTTTTAATCTAAAGCATATTGGCTGGAAAAATATTGATGCCAATGTAAAATAAATCTTATTTTATAGCTTGAGATAGATATTTTGCATACAGAAAAAATATAAGTTTTTATGGTAACTTTAATTTATTAAAAGGTAATTACTTTTGCTCCTCGGACACGAAAAATGGTTAAGCAGCTAAGTAGTTAAGTCAAATTAATTACTGACATTAGGCACTAATCAATCTGTGAAGACTGGGTAAAAATTAAAAATATAATTTAGTTATTTATTTCGACTTCGATATAAATTACTCAGTTTATCGGCAGGGATGCCCAAATAATACCCCGCAATTACTAGCTGATTGATTAAAGTTGTTTGCCAAACTCCTAACTTTTGCCAACGCCTACCAGATGTAATTACTTGTGCAGGAGCGATCGCAATTTTTCCCTGATGTTTAAGTCGCTGCACTAGCTCAAAGTCTTCCATAATTGGTAAATCAGCAAATCCCCCTATATCTTTAAAAGTCTGCTTGTTAAGAAAAATTGCCTGATCTCCATAGGGTAAAGACAATAAACGCGATCGCATTTTGACCATGATTTCAATCCAGCGGAGGGATTTGTCTGTTCCTGCGATCGCCAATTCAAACGCTCCTGCAATTACTCCAGGCTGTTTTAAGGTGTGGACAGCTAAATAATTAAAATCTAAAGGTAGTTGAGTGTCTGCATGGAGAAATAATAAAATACTTCCTTGGGCAATAGCTGCTCCTGCATTCATTTGTGCTGCTCGTCCTTTACTTGCCACCGTAAGCACTTTAGCTCCTGTTTGCTGTGCTAGAGCTACGGTTTTGTCCTGACTACCCCCGTCAATCACAATTATCTCGACACCAGAATTTTCTTGAAGTCGCTCTACAGTTTGTTGAATAACTCTTGCTTCGTTAAGAACTGGGATAATAATGCTAATAGTATATTGAGCCATATTTTAAATATGAGGGACAAATCAGCTTTTAATGATCGATTCTTAAAGTTGGATGTGATTAAGCATCAGCTAGTAAACAACTTGTTGATTTTATTAGTTTTGCTAATGATGTTTAGTACTGACTCTGTGTTGGCAGCACCAATTGCAGAGCGTCTGAAAAAATTTCCTCAGTGGCAAAATAAACCACCAGTAGAGCTTGCCAAAGGAGATTTAGAATACCCTGAGTGGATGGCTGGAACCTGGAACGTACAAAGTACATTAATCGAAAAAGTTGCTCCTCTCGCCCCAGAAATTGTTACTCCTGGCTTTGAAGACAACGATAATTATCTCAATCAGGAGATCGCTTTTCAGGTTAGATTTGGTACAGAATACTATTTTCCCCCCACGGGGTTATTCTCAAAGTTTAATTCTTCTCAGCCATTTGTAGTAGCAGATAGAGCATTTAACGGTAAAAAAATTGCCCAGGCGTATTTAGGAGATGATAATGTTTATCAGGTGAAAATCGATCCTGATAATCCTAATCAGCAGATTACTTTTTTGCGGGGTGAAAGGAAGCTTATCTCTAAAATAACAGGACGAGCAAAAGAAATCCCCAGTCAAGAGCAATTTATTGTCACCGAAGTTACTCAGCAGCTATTTAGATCTCCTCAAAGACTTTATTTAAATGAGGTAGAAACCACCTCTAACTATCACTTCTTAAACTCAGAAAACGTCAGTGCCGAACAGATTACGGCTATTTATCTCTCTCCTCAAGATCCTGATTATTTTACCGCAGGCGATCGCCCTGTGGCACTATATCGCTATCATTTAGATTTATTTAAACAGTCTTGATGATTATCAATTATCAATTGCTGGTAGATTCAGTGACTTAATATTCATCGCCCCATTTCGTGTAAAGAATTGATTACAGTAGCGCATTGATCTGTCACGGCTTGCAAATCTTCTTTGTTTAAGGTTGCTGGCGGTGCGATCGCCTCACCAATACGTACAGTTATGGGTACAGACTTTGGAAAAGATGAACCTTTTGTTAATATTTTTTCTGTTCCCCAAAGGCTTACGGGTAATAAAGGAACTTGAGCCTTGCAAGCAATCCAAGCTGCTCCTCTTTTGGGGTCGGTAATTCTGGCATCAGCCGAGCGAGTTCCCTGTAAGAAAATCGCGGCTATCCAGCCTGATTCGATAGCTTTTAGGGCTGCACGCAGTGCCGTGCGATCGCCTGAACTACGTTTGACGGGATATGCTCCATAAAGCTTAATTCCCTGCTTAAATACAGGAATTTTGAATAATTCTTCCTTTGCCATAAATGCCACAGGACGACCAACACAGTTAGAAATAATTGGCGGATCGAAATAGCTGGCATGATTGCTGACAAGGATTAAACCACCAGACTGGGGTACTTTTTCCGCCCCATGGATTTTGAGCCGAAAATAAGTATGTAGAGCAGGACTAACTACCGACCATTTCAACAAATGATATAGTGCTAAACTCGCGAACGGTTCTCTATTTTTCCCTTCCACAAACTTATCTCAATTAACAACTTATCAGTTTTCAACTATATCTTTTCGTGGCACGACAAATACAACTTGTGAACTTAAATTAAAGGGCAAATAGTTATTGACCCCTATCATTTCTACTTCTCGGTTTCTCCTGCTTTAACTGCTTCAGCTTTTTTAATATTTTGAACTAACTGTTCCATCTCATCGCCAATTTGATCTTTATATTGCTCTGGTGCAGCAATGTAGGCTTTTTCCAAGATTGGTTTTGCTGCTATTAAATCCCCTTGTTTTTTTAAAACTAGAGCCTTGGCGAAAATTGGACGAAAATCGTCTTCGTTTGCTTTGCCTAGCTCATCATAAAGAGCGATCGCCTCACCGTATCTTTCTTGATTGGTATAAAGCTCTCCTAAAAGTAGTTCTACTGAATCTCGATCGATAGAGCTAGCGTTGGGGCTATCATTGCTTGCCACTGCGATAGTTTTCTTTAAGAGCGCGATCGCTCTTTCAGGCAAGTCTTGAACTAGATATAAATTCGTCATGCCTCCCAAAGCATATATATCTCCTGGATGTTCGCCTAAAACTTGGCTATATGCCGCTGCTGCCCCTTCATAGTCTTCGATCTGCTGCTTTGCTTGAGCTAAGAGAACTCCATATTCTGCTTGCCCTGGGTTAAGTTTCGCTAATTTTTCTAAAGGAGCGATCGCCCCTGAAATATCTTTTTGCTGTAATTTAATTCTTAACAAGCCACTTAAAGCCGTGTTGTTATCAGGTTCTCTTTCCAAGACTTTTTGATAGCCAGAAGCTTCGGCTTCTAACTTGGCTAATTCTTGCTGGGAAAGTACAACAACCTCGCTGTTGGGGTTTCTATCAAACTTTGTGCCTTCGACAACGCTTCCTACCAAAGGAAGAGCCGAAACAGTGATCAGGGAAAATAACATTATCCCCAAAACTAGATAAATCCAACTACTACGTTTTTTCTTCATATTCTTATCACTAAATTTAGAGCGGCAGATTATACTTGACTTGTTTACTATAGTCACCGTGTCGCTTCTAGTATGGTTTATCCTCAACCAGAAAGCCAATAGTATAGGCTGTATTTAGCTGATAAAAACTGCGAGTTATTCTAGCTTCCATGAGAATATAAAATATGATCTCTCTTACTATTGAATAATCTTTTTGCTATTTATTCTCTTTATGAATTTGGCTAAAAATAATTCTCTTAAAATATCAGATCCACTTTTTACTGCTGCCAATCAATCTGCCGAGTCAATCATGTCTAATCAATCTCAAGATTCTGTCTCACCAACTTCCTCCGTTCAATCTAGTCCCGAAAGACATCAACCAATTCCACCTCCTTCCCATCCTCGACAGTATCGGGCTATTGGCTTAATTCAAGCTAAGTATCAGCAAAGTGCAGAACAGATGACCCAAGGTACTTTGATTACCACAGACGGAGCAGAAATCGAGGCTGTTCTACTTGGTCGGCTGATTAGCCTAATTAAAAATCATCTTGATTTAGAACAAGAGCATTTGTGGGTGGTTTATCCTCGAACCAAGACAAATGAAGATCGTCTCCACGTACAAATTGTCGGCGTTTGGGAACCAGAAACCCTTAGCCAAGACGGAGATCAAGAAGAATTACCAGGGCAGGAAGCTGAACATGGTTATTTTTCGATTAGGGGAGAGGTAATTTTTTACTCCATTGAGGAAAATCATGTAATTGTCAAGATTAAGCAGTTTCCTCGCAAGGAAGGAGAAAAGCCCAAGTTCTTTAAACTCAAGTTGCAGGGTATTCCAGGAGAAAGGCCTTTAAAGCGTTTTTGGGATTTAAAAGTTCGTTTAGAACAAGAGAATTTAATTATTGAAGAGGGAACAGATCTAGGCTTTGCTCAAAAACGCAAGCCAAAATTCAAGAAAGAGCCGAAAAAGATTCAACTCAGGTCTTCTAGAGTAAGTAAGCCCAGTCCTACTGCTCGACCAAAACCAAGAAAAAGGGATGAAGGGTAATCAATTAACAATTAACAGGTTACTCCAAAGAGATAATCGATCTATTGGTGTCTTGGGGGACAAAAGTGCGATCGCTCGGCAAAGAAGCAACAGGTTCAGTCAAGGTAAACTTGCCTGTTTCGATCCACTGCTTCAATTCTAAGGCTACCTGGCGCGATCGATATTTGCTAGCCAGAGGGGCAGCTCTAACCAATTTGCCATCAATGGTCAGATGCCCTTTTTGCAGTTGCTCATAGCTAACTAAACCAAAGGTGGGGCGAACTCGGCGGGGAATAGAGAAATCAATTACTGGGGCAACAACGTCTTGCTCGCCCACGGCGCAGTTTTGGATCACTTCTTCTTTGATTACTGGTAGTGCTACTCCTACTCCTAGCATCAAAGAGGGACCATAGTTTTTAAAATAGCAGCCCCTGACCCAGTTAGCATTCATTTGTTTAGCATCGCCAATTAGTGCCACAGTCGCAGCCGGGCCAATAGGAGTACGGTTGGCAAGACGTTTTTGTAAAGGGAAATGTTGTGTCCCCTCCCAGGCTATATAGCCTATGCCACCTCCTAGAAAGATTTTGCTACCGATACCGACTAAATTTAAATCTGGATCATTGAGTAAAGGAGAAATTGCTCCAGAATTGGAATATACTGCATTGCCTAACTGAGGTTGTAATGGTCCTAAATAAGTATACAAAGTGCGATCGCCACCGTTAACCCCCACAATAAAGTTTTGATAGAGATTGCGGGGATTAAATAGATAAAACTGATTAATACTGTCCTTGGTAATTGTATTTTCCCAAACTGCCCTGGGGTAACAATCAGTCTTTTGCCCGATCGCTTTTAGCCCGATTGATTTACCTGCAATCAGATCCTCAATTACATGACCTCCCCCTCTTTCCCAGCCTACTCCTTCTCGAAGATTAGGGTCAGTCTCATTGAGATTATAATCAGCCATTGCCGTAGCCCCTAAATAGAGATCTACCGCCCCAAAGCCAGCATAAGCAGATATATTATCTAGCCAACACTGACGGATTTTGATCGGCGGATCGGTATGCCCTAGGTTAATAATTGCCCCAGAAGACTCCATCGGCTCAAATGTCCCTGTGGTGACAACATCAACCTGTTGAAAAACTTTAGTGACTCCAAGCTTGGCTACTTTGGCTTTAACTTCTTCTACTGTCCAAGCAACAACTTGACCACGGCTAATTTTGTCATTAATTTCGGCGATCGTCCGCATGGTCGTTTAATTGCTAATTACTAATGTACGGGCGAACGGCCCTTCGGGTTCGGCAGTCGCTTCAAGTCGAGTAAGGCTTTAGCCGCAACTGACCCGCCCAACGCGCTGCCTCACCGTTCGCCCCTAACTAATTATTCTTCCTCATTTACTGTAGCTGGTTCGATTTTTGATTGCTCTTTTATTCTTCCATGTCCTACAAATGAATAATTCCAATTATCTAATACATCTTTGATAATTACTTCTTTAAACCAGATTTGACCAACAACCGTTAGAGGCAATGAGAGAAATAAGCCCAAAAAGCCGAAGAAAGTCGCAAAAAATACTTGAGACACTAAAGTAACAGCAGGTAAAAGAGATACTTGTTGTGCCATGACAATAGGGGTCAAGACATTGCTTTCAAGCTGTTGGATAATTATATAAAGAATTAAGACGGCTAAAGATTTCCAGGGTGCTTCAATCAAGGCGATCGCCATCGGGGACATTACGCTCAAAGTAGGACCAATATTGGGTATAAAGGTCATCACCCCTGCTAACATTGCTTGGGATAAAGCAAGAGGAATGCCTAGCACTAACAAGCCGATAAAACTCAGGACAGCAATGACCACCATATTAAAGAGAATTCCCACCAGCCAACCTTCTAAGCCTTTGGTACAAAGATGCAAAATCTCCCCAACGCGCCGACGATAAAAAGACGGAAAAAGCCTAATAAATCCTTGACGATAAGAATTTGGATCTGCCAGCAGCATTAGAGTAATTGCTAGCAACAGTAAAATACCTAGGACAACTCCCAAGGAATTATAAAAAACTGTCAATCCACCACCCAAAAATTGCCGAATCAGAGGCTGTATTTGTTTATTTAATTCGTCTGTATTCGGTAAAAAATTAATTATTCTAGGATCAAGTCGCTCTGATAGTAAGTTGATCCAGGTATCTAATTTTTCTATTCCCTTGGGTATTAAGTTTCCTAAAGCCTGAAACTGATCGATAAAAGGAGGAACAACAATCCAGATACAGCTAACCGCCACAAAAATTAAAGCCAGCATAGAAATCAAAACTGCATTACTTCTCTTGATGCCACGCTTTTGAATGCTTTTGACCAGAATATTAAGAGAGGTAGCCAAAACAATCGCGGTAAATAGCAATAGTAATAGCTGCTTAATCTGCCATAAAACATACAAAGAAATGAAAAAAACAATTAGACCGATCCAAGTGCCGAAATTCACCTTTGAAATCTCCTTAGAGAAAGATGCTGGATATAAATTTGGTCTATAGGCTAACCTGCTTTCATAATTTTGCGATTTTATGTTATTGAATGTTAATTTACCAGAGTAATTTCTTTTTTGGTATACAGGCAAAGCTAATCTGCATTAGACATGAATTTTCGGTAATATTGCCGACCTAAAATTAAGCCGATGACCACTGAAGGTAGCAAAACAATAATGATAGCAGTGAGGTTTGTCCCCTTGATAGGTAGCTGCTGACCTCCATACTTAATCAAGAAAGATAGTCCAGCCGAGAGCAATAATATTTTAAAGATAAAGCCTATTTGAGTATTCATGTAGCTTTAGGAGTATGAGAAAGAGTGCGACTCGTTTAGTATAAAAGTACTAATTATATAGTACGGGGACTACTAGCATGGTAAGGCTAAAGCCTCACGGCAAGCCAATAGAACCATGACAACTGAATATCCGTGAGAGTGCGAGAACTCCTATTACAAGGATTATGATTAGTCATCATACAAACTCAAGTCTCTCTCCCCAGGTGTTGGGGGTAAAAGCACTTTCCCCACGGTAGCGAATGGTCTTTCAATCCGTGAAGCGGGAATGAAAGCGGTTCTGACTGGAAGTCTAATCTGGTTTCCCGCAAGCAAGACATCTATGGGTAGCGAAAGCGAAGTATCCTAAAGTTCCGTCATCCAAAAACAGCCAAAAAGACTGATAGGCTGTAGCCAAAAAAGCAAAAAGACTAATATTGAAATACATTGTGCGGATGTGTTTCCAACACTAATAGTCTTCGGAATATTGGATAAAACTCAACCACCGTCAATACTAAACAGCCAAAGAGACTGACAGGCTGTAGCCAAAAGGCAAAAGACTAATACTGAATTAATTCTTCTTTCATATTAATTCCAACACTAGTCAAGTCTCGGTGAATAGTTACACCCTAAAGAATCAAACCAACGGATATTCGGAACGAGGAAACCCCTCATTAACTCTCGGTATTGGTCGAACATATCGAGTAGTCAACCAAGACTTAACATCTCTTTATAAGAGGTTAATGAGGAAGTAGGATTCGGTAAAAAAGCCAATGCTCAACTGTAATGGTGGAGATATGCCCACGTACCGACTGTAATTAGGATGATAGAAAACAAGTAGGAGTTTATATGTCTAAAACTGATTTAATACAATTAAATACAGTGGAATGGAACGGAATTAACTGGCGTAAAGTCGAATTATCAACGTTCAAGCTCCAAAAGCGAATCTATCAAGCTAGCAAAACTGACAATGTTAGAAAATTAAGACGGTTACAAAAAACCCTTCTAAACTCATATCACGCCAAACTATTGGCGGTCAGACGAGTAACCCAAGATAACACTGGTAAAAAGACAGCAGGGGTGGACGGTGTTAAATCACTAACGCCCACACAACGTCTAAAACTGGTTGACACTTTAAAGCTAAATGACAAATCCAAACCCGTCAAACGAGTATGGATACCAAAGTCAAATGGTAAAAAGCGTCCCTTGGGAATACCCGTAATGCACGATAGAGCTAAACAAGCTTTAGTCAAGGCAGCACTCGAACCAGAATGGGAGGCTTATTTCGAGCCAAACTCGCATGGCTTTCGTCCTGGAAGAGGTTGTCATGATGCCATTGAAAGCATATTTAGAGCTATAAATTGGAAAGCCAAATACGTTCTTGATGCCGACATCAGCAAGTGTTTTGACCGCATTAACCACGCCAAACTTTTAGAAAAGGTTAATACTTTTCCAAAAGTAAGACGACAAGTAAAAGCTTGGCTAAAAGCAGGAATTCTCGACGAAGGGAACACAATATTTCCTACAGAAGGAACTCCTCAAGGTGGAATTTGTTCCCCACTTTTAGCCAATATTGCCCTACATGGAATGGAGAACAGGATAATGGAATACGCCTCTACCTGGAAAGGAGGTAAAAGGAAAAATAAATTTTCTCTCTCTCTAATCAGATATGCGGATGACTTTTTAATAATCCATGAAAAATTGGAAGTAATTAAATCCTGCCAAGAAATCATAGGACAATTTCTCCGTGAAATAGGTCTTGAATACAGCCCAGAAAAAACCAAAATTACCCACACCCTTCACGAATATGAAGGTAACAAACCAGGGTTCAATTTCTTATTCAATATCAGACAATATCCTGTTGGTAAATATCATTCAGGAAAAAAGACAAATGGAGAACTATTAGGGTTTAAAACTATCATCAAACCATCAAAGGAAAAAGTTCTAGAACATTATCACAAGTTAGCGGAAATAATTGATAACCATAAAGCTGCTCCGCAGCATTCACTGATACTAAAACTAGCTCCAGTGATTAAAGGATGGTGCAATTATTACCGAACAGTGTGTAGCAAAGAAACATACTCTAAAGTACACACATTAATGTTCAAAAAACTCCTCAGATGGGGATATAGAAGACACCCTAATAAAAGCAAAACTTGGGTTAACAAAAAATATTGGCACACCATTGATAGGAACAACTGGCGATTTTCATGTGTCAAGGACGACATTCATTATGTTTTTCCTAGGCATCCCGAAACAAAAATCATCCGACACATTAAAGTGAAAGGTGAAGCCAGTCCATACAATGGTGAAACTCTATACTGGGCATCGCGAAGGGGAAAACACCCTGAAATGAAGGCATCAGTAGCTAGAATGCTAAAGAGTCAAAAAGGAAAATGTAATATCTGTCTCTTAAATTTTCTACCTGAAGATATTATCGAAACCGACCATATCATCCCTCGTAAAGCAGGTGGTGATAATTCAAAAGATAACCTTCAGTTAATACACAAACATTGTCACGATGTTAAGACTAAAACGGATTTAGAAACGATTCGTCGCTATAAATACCGCAAAGGATGGGATAAAGTCTATAAAAGATTCCAAGGACAATTTGAGAAATCAAACTGGGCATGGAAAAACGACCTACCTACCCTAGTCTGAATAGTATTCGTAAGAACCTAATTAGAGAGGAGCCGTATGAGGTGAAAGTCTCACGTACGGTTTTGAAGACGAGCCGCCTTGGTGACGAGGTGGCTTAGTTTAACAAGCTGCTGCTACGAAATAATCATATATCTTTAGGGCTTGTCACGGAATTTAATCAAGTTGAAGTTGATCAATAGTTCGGACAGTTTTGAAAAACTAGAAAAAAGCCATCCATTTTATTTAAGGTAAAAGTGTTGAAAGATTACCGTGAAATGGATAGCGTTAAAACAATTATACAAAGCCTAATGTCTTCAGTGGGCGATTTGACAA
>JBBSPC010000063.1:0-26213 GCA_038259125.1 Chroococcales cyanobacterium
TTCTTTACCATTGATGCGTCGCTTCAACCTGTTGATTTATCTTAATGAAGATTGGGACAGCAATTGGGGAGGGGAATTGGCACTGCAAAATCCTCATAAACATCAAGATCTGGTTAGTTACCCTCCCTATTTTAACCGCACCATTATTTTCCCCACTACTGCTAAAACTTTCCATGGCGTACCCACTGCTTTAGCTTGCCCTCTAGATCGTAGCCGTAAACTACTTTCAATTTACTATTGGTCTGCTATACCCATGCCTTTGTGGTCAAAAGTTGGCACTCCTTTACTTTGGGCATCACAACAAAAGAAAGCTTTAAAAAGAATTTTAGGCAAATAAGCTAAAAGACTAGATGATTACACAAAAATTGGCGTTGGCAAAAGGATATTTTGAACAAAATATCCTTTCTCTTAGTTGCTCAATCCCAGAATTTTCATCTTTTTCAAGGCACGCAGTTTCTTAGTAACTTAGCTGGCGTACCTAGGATATCAATTGTTATTTGAGGGTGTTAAACTGCCAGTCAGTTGTTTCAAATACTGGAGAATAACCATGCCAACTATTACAGAGGCAGCACATCCAAACCAAAAGTAACTAGTAAATTGCGGGTGATCTAATGCCCAACCTCCTAATGGGGGCCCGATAAAATAGCCAATCGCCCAACATTGAGAACTAATGGAAAAATAGACCCCTCGCAAAGACTCAGGGGCTAAATCTGCCACCAAGCCCGATGCAAGAGGGGTGTAAGTTACCATGCCTAGGGACATAATTCCTAGAGTTAAAATTGCCCAATTTAAGGTATTGTTGGACACACTACCCGTTACCCAAACCAAAATAAAGGCAATTCCCCATAAGAATAAAGAAAAAGTTAATCCTGTAATACGACTAAAGCGATTGAGTATCCAGGCTGTGGGTAGTTGGCAGATCGCAGCAAAGACAATGTGCCACGTAAATAAACCACTAATAACCTTATCGGAGAAACCTGTCCCCGTATCTCCTAGCTGCACAAAGTTTTTGAAGTATAAAGGCATGGTGCTTTGTACCTGAGAAAGATAGATAGTAAATAGGATATTTACCGCTACATATACCATCAAAGCGCGATCGCGCAATGCCAAAGACCAGCCATTCTGTTTTTTTGCTTCTGGTTGGGACTGAAATTGGAAAGTTTCGGCGATCGCAAAATAAATGACGGCAAAAAAAACAAGAAAAGAAATCCCATCAATGACAAACAAAGCTCGGTAGTTACCAGAATTAGCAATTAACGCCCCGCCCAATACCACCCCTAAACTCAAGCCCAAACTGTCAGCTAACCGCGTTACAGCAAATGCTTCGTTACGCTGTTCGGGAGTTGTCAGATCGATAATAGCTGCTTCAGTGGCGGGCCAATATATGCCAATGCCAAAGCCCATTAGCAGATTACCCAAAATCAAGGTAGGAAAATTAGTGGTTAAAGCTAAAACCACGTCTGCTAGTACAGATACGGCAGCAGCAGTTAAAAGAGTTTTTCTGCGTCCCCAACGGGGAGAATCTGCCCATTGTCCCCCAAAAAATCTACCTGCAACCCCTGAAACAGAACCACTACCCAAAGCCACGCCCACGAGAGTCGAAGAAAGCCCTACCTGATTAACAAAAAAAATCGGCGCGTAAAATAACGTAAAGCCAGTGCCGATTTCTGATAACAGCCTACCTGCTGCCAAAATCCAAACCTTAAAACTAAAATTTAGTATTCGAGACATTCAATTTATCTGATAATTTTTTACTTTTAAGGCATATTTACTCTAATTTTAGGTTTATTTGCCCAAGCAAGTTGTAAAAATCATGAGTTATGGATTATAAATGATGGATTATGACTATAACTCCTGCACAAGAAGCGATCGCCAATTTAATTAATCTCGCCGAACGAGGTGAAATCGATCCCTGGGATGTTCCCGTAATTAGTATTATCGATCGCTTCTTAACTGAACTTGGGCTGATGGGCGAAACTGACCTCCCACAGCAAGAGGCCGATCTTCCCCGTTCTGGTCAAGCATTTCTTTGGGCATCAATGCTAGTCTTGTTTAAAGCCGACAGTCTACATTTGTTGCAGTCAGAAATAGCTGAAATAGAAGAAGAATTTTTGTCAGAGGAATTTTTAGAAGAAGTAGAAAGAAGAACTCTGCCGGCAAATTTAGAACAGCATCTGCGCCGACGTACCTCCATTCAACCAGTGGGAAAACGCCGTGTTACCCTGCAAGAATTAATTGAACAGCTAGAACACATTGCAGCGGAAATAGAGGCAGCAGCCACCGATGGTTCTCCCCGTCGCTCTCAACGCTCTCGCAGTGCAGCCATCAAAGCGATCGCTCAACTGGCGCATAATGAAAATTTGACCGAGTTAGCTGCTCAGTTAGAAAGTTTTTTACATATTCATTTAACTCAACTGTCCTCAAATAATGATTATGTAGATTGGGAACAGCTATTGCAAAAATGGCATCTTGCCGAATCTACCAAAGTCAAAGATGAAGATAATCACCAGGACTTAGATAGAGCAGGGATATTTTGGGCTTTACTCCTGCTCTCTGCCCAATCTAAAGTAGAATTGTTTCAAGAAGAATTTTATCAAGACCTTAGTATTCGTCCGTTAAACTCCTGTATACAAACATGAGTTTAGCGTAGCCATTGTTGATACACTGGAATAGTTTGAATAGTTACTATTAAGTCTGGTTGAGGAGAAGCTTTAATGAAAGCCATGATTTTGGCGGCTGGTAAAGGCACTCGCGTTCGTCCCATAACATACACAATACCCAAACCCCTAATTCCGATTTTACAAAAGCCAGTTATGGAGTTTTTACTTGAACTTCTAAGACAGCATGGCTTCGATCAAATTATGGTCAACGTTAGTCATTTAGCTTACGAGATCGAAGGGTATTTCCGTGATGGTCAGCGTTTTGGCGTAGATATTGGCTACTCTTTTGAAGGCAGTATCGTTGATGGTCAACTTGTAGGGGAAGCAGTTGGCTCCGCTGGTGGTTTGCGAAAAATTCAGGACTTTAATGCTTTTTTTGACGATACTTTTGTGGTTTTGTGTGGTGATGCTTTAATAGATCTAGACTTAACCGCAGCAGTAAAGCAGCATAAAGCCAAAGGTGCGATTGCCACGGTAGTAACGAAAAAAGTTTCTAAAGAAGAAGTTTCCAGCTATGGTGTAGTGGTCACTGACGAACAAGGACGAATTCAATCTTTTCAGGAAAAACCTGCCGTCGAAGAGGCTTTGAGTCGAGATATCAACACAGGCATCTATATCTTTGAGCCAGAAATATTTGATTATATTCCCCCTAATCAGGCATACGATATTGGCGGAGAGTTATTTCCTACGCTTGTCGCCAAAGAAGCTCCTTTTTATGCTGTCTCTATGGACTTTGAATGGGTTGATATTGGCAAAGTTCCCGACTATTGGCACGCTATTCGCGGAGTGCTAACTAGACAAATCAAAAACGTTAATATTCCTGGTACAGAAGTTGCTCCAGGAATTTACACAGGGCTAAATGTAGCCGTTAACTGGGATAAAGTTCATATTACTGGTCCTGTTTACATCGGCGGGATGACCAAAATTGAAGACGGTGCCAAAATTATTGGTCCAGCTATGATTGGTCCTAACTGCTATATCTGTAGCGGTGCAACGGTAGATAATAGCGTCATTTTTGAATACTCTCGCTTAGGTGAGGGCATTCGCTTAGTAGATAAGCTGGTATTTGGTCGTTACTGCGTTGACAAAACAGGTGCAGCAATCGATTTACAGGCAGCAGCTTTAGACTGGCTAATTACCGATACTCGCAATAATCCTTCAGAACAGGAACTAGATAAACATAAAGTGATCAAAGATTTTCTAAAAGAAGATAATTAGTGCGATTACCGAGTTAGCCGTAGGCATCGCGCTTTGATTTGATTTACGAACTTATAAGTGTTTTTGCTCGTACCTCTTAGCTATAAGCTGCAAAATACAAAAATACAAGATGATGTGGCTAGATATTACAATTTGGACGCTAACTCGATTGTTTAATATTGAGGCGTTCCCTATATTCAGGGAGCGTCTTTGAGCTTTTAATAAAGACCTATGATCTTACCAAGAATTGTTATAATAATTTTTCCTAAACTCAAAATATTGTGGGGAAGCACGCCATTTATACGCCTCCTTTAGCTCGCTTAATTGAGCAGTTACAGCTTTTACCAGGAGTAGGACCAAAAACCGCACAAAGACTAGCACTACACCTGCTCAAACGCCCTGAAACAGAAGTTCAAGCTTTAGCTCAAGCTTTAGTTACAGCCAAACAAAAAGTTGGTTTTTGTCGCGTCTGTTTTCATCTTTCTGCCGAGCCTGTATGTGCAATTTGTAATAATAAAAATCGCGATCGCTCTACAGTGTGCGTCGTTGCCGATTCCCGCGACATAATTGCCCTAGAAAAAACAAGAGAATATAGCGGTTTATATCATGTTTTAGGTGGTGTAATTTCGCCTATGGATGGTATTGGACCAGAACAGCTAAATATTGAAGCTTTAGTTCGCAGAGTTACCAAAGAGCAAATCAAAGAAATTATTCTGGCGATTAATCCTAGTGTAGAAGGAGAAACGACTACTCTATATATTAATGAGTTGCTGAAGCATTTTCCTTTTGCCAAAGTAACCAGAATTGCTTTTGGTTTGCCGATGGGTGGAGATTTAGAATACGCCGATGAAGTGACTTTAGCCAGGGCTTTAGAAGGTAGACAAGAATTGAATTGAGGCTCTAGCAGCGGCAAGGGTAATATTTAACTATTTTTTTATTCATGATTTTAATGACTAATAGGATTTTGGTTGCTGGGTCAGGTTAATTTGCAGATACAGAATTTAGAGACACACTAGAAATCAATGGACAAACTTCTTGGGGCTTTGATTCAGGATTGGGGTTATTTGTCCAAGCAGTACGATATTCTTCTAATTCCGCTTTAAATAAGGTCATTCGCCTAATTTGAATTTGAATTTGCTCAATCTTACTATCTAATAAACTTTGCACCAAAGCACAAGGTTTTTCTCCGCGATCGCGTACATCGAGAATTTGTTTGATTTCTTCAAGGGTAAATCCTAAAGCTTGAGCTTTCTTGATGAATTTTACTTGTTGACCAGCATCCTGACTATAGTAACGATAGCCGTTATCCCCTCTTTGTACTGGTTGCAGTAGTCCTAAATCGCTGTAGTAACGCAAAGTCCCTACAGCAAAACCTGTTTGTTTTGCCAGTTCGCCAATTTTGAGATTAGTTGATTTACTCATGATGCCTTAGTGTTTCATAATCATCTGTTTTAGATTTTTTACTTTTTCATAGGTCATTGTTTTTCCTCATACTGACCTATTTATCCTTTTTTTGTTGAACTTTTGCAAGAGGTCTAATCAACTAATGAAATATTTGCGTAACTCCTAGTTATTATTCAGATAAAAGACATCCTGTTTACAGTTTTTCCAAAACTTTTTCTGCCGTAGTCTTTTCTACTTCACCCATTTCATCTACGGCAAGATATTTGATAACATTATCTTCGACAATTGCTGCATAGCGTTGCGATCGCATACCAAGTCCATTGTCATTTACGTTTACTGACATCCCCATCGCTTTAGTAAAACTCGCGTCAGCATCAGCTAACATCATTATTTTATGAGCGACATTTTCAGCTTTACTCCAGGCATCCATTACAAAAGCATCGTTAACAGATACACAGACAATTGTATCTACACCCTTATTTTTAATTTCATCAGCCTGTTCTATAAAGCCAGGAAGATGATTATCAGAACAAGCTGGCGTAAACGCTCCAGTTACAGCCACTAATACCACCTTTTTTCCAGGGAATATTTCGACACTGGATATTGCTTGAGGCTTATTATCACCCATTGTAGAAAAAGTACCTAAGGGAACGCGATCGCCTATCGTAATACTCATGATTTTATAACTCCAAAATTGTTAATTTGTTCTAAGATGCTTTGTTATTTAATCCCAGGTTGAAAGTGATTTCATGAACCCCTGGAATGGCTTTAATATGCTCAACGATATTTTGAGCAGTTTCTTTGTCAACTCTTCCCGAAAGTTGTACCGAACCGTTTGCCACCTCGACAACTAAACTATCGCTAGTGTATGGTTTAATGCTTTTTTTTATGCTGTCGTCACTTACCGCATTTTCCTCCAGCAGTTCGTTCAGCATACTCGATGCGACTATAATGAGTGCCTCCTGGAGTTACCTTGAGATCTTCTTCTATTTATTGCTGTGATTGGGGTAAAGTATTTTCGTTCGCTCCTAAAGCTGCTAAATCTTTTGCCACTATAGCTGGAAAACTATTGGAGTAAATAAAGATAGCAATTCCTAGTTTTGGCAATTTTTTGATTGTCTAAATATCTGATATTGCTTTACTAAGGTATCTAGCAACAAACCACTACAGCAAAACTCTCATTCGATGCCAAGATAAAGTAATGATCTAACTAAACTGTAGAAAATAAAGCAGCCATCGTGCTTCCCACTAAAGATAGACAATCGGTTGAAATTTTGATTAGTTACGTCTAATGTGAATTAAAAAATCTTAAAATCCTTTAAATACGTTCTTTAGAGATGAGATTTTTCTGTCTATCTAGCTAAGAAAGTTAATTTTCTGAGTTTTCTTAAAAGCTAAAAGTGAGGGCGACCCCCTAAAGGGTTCAACAGTTTGCTCAACGGGGGGAACCCCCGCAACGCAACTGTTTCACCGCGTCGGCGTAAGAGGGCAGACCCCGCGTCGCCGAAGGGCGCAAGGGAACGCTGCCCTAGCAAGGGAATGCGCCCGAACCCGAAGGGCTAAGAGCTAAGAGCTAAGAGCTAAGAGCTAAAAACCAGTAAAATAGAACGAAGCTAATCCACATCAGGCGTTAGTTACTTATCGCTTTCCGCTTTTGCTACCCTGCGCTTAACTTGAATCACGCTGTCAGGATTGAGCGACATTGAATCTATGCCCGCATCAACTAAAAAAGCAGCAAAATCAGGATAGTCGCTGGGTGCTTGACCGCAAATACCTACTTTACGCCCCTTTTGTTTGGCAGTATCGATTAGACGGCGAATTACCCGTTTAATAGCCAGATTACGTTCGTCAAATAGATGGGAAAGTTCGGCAGAATCGCGATCTACGCCTAAAACCAATTGGGTTAAGTCATTACTACCGATAGAAAAGCCATCGAACCGTTCGGAAAACTCATCTGCAAGCTCTATATTAGAGGGAATTTCCGCCATGACGTAAACCTGCAAGCCATTTTCGCCTCTTTTTAAATTATTTTCTGCCAATACTTCCATAACCTTGTCTGCTTCAGTTAAAGTGCGACAGAAGGGAATCATGATAATAATGTTATCAAAGCCGACTTTTTCCCTAACTTGTTTAATGGCGCGACATTCGAGAGCAAATCCAGCCTTATAGCGATCGCTGTAGTAACGACTTGCACCCCGAAAACCCAGCATGGGATTATCTTCCTTTGGTTCAAACTCTTGTCCGCCAATCAGGTTAGCGTATTCGTTGGTTTTAAAATCGCTCATGCGAACAATGACGGGATGAGGATATTGAGAAGCAGCAATTTTACCAATACCTTGAGCCAGATTTTCGACAAAATAAGCTTTTTTGTCCTTGTAACCTTGAGTTAGGTCGCGAATTTGTTGCCATGCTTCTTTATCTTTTAACTTATCATAGTGAATCAAAGCCATCGGATGAATCTTAACAATGTTGTTAATAATAAATTCCATCCTTGCCAAACCAATTCCCTCGGCTGGTAGTCGCCACCAGCGAAAAGCTGCTGCGGGAGAAGCAATATTCATCATGATTTTGGTTTTGGTTTCGGGAACATCTTTAAGATCGACTTCTTCGCTAACAAACTCCAACTTTCCCTGATAAACTATACCGCGATCGCCTTCTGCACAGGATATAGTTACTTCCTGTCCATTTTCTAGGCTGCGGGTAGCGTCTTTTGTCCCCACAATTGCAGGTATTCCCAATTCCCTACTGACAATCGCAGCATGACAGGTACGTCCCCCGTAATCGGTAACAATTCCCGCCACTCGCTTCATAATTGGCACCCAGTCAGGGTCGGTCATTTCGGTGACCAAAATGCTATTATCTTTAACTTTGTCTATGTCTTTTGAACTTTCAACCCGACAGACTTTACCTGATGCGATCGCTTCGCCAATACTCAATCCTGCTAAGATTTCTTGCCCCTTTTTTTTTAGCCTGTAAGTTTTTAAGGAACTAGCCGACTTTTGCGACTGTACGGTTTCAGGACGCGCCTGAACGATATAGAGTTCTCCTGTGTCGCCGTCTTTTGCCCATTCCATATCCATTGGCTTGCCGTAATGAGATTCGATCGCTACTGCCCAACGTGCAAGCTGTAAGATCTCTTCATCAGATAAAACAAAAGCCTGACGTTCTTTACCCGAAGTATCGACATTTTCTATTGTTTTACTGCCTTCGGTAGCATAAATCATTTTTTTCTCTTTGCTACCTTTGACCTTCTCAATAATCGGCTGTAAGCCTTCTTTAAGCAGAGGTTTAAAGACCGTGTATTGGTCGGGGTTGACCGTCCCCTGAACTACATTTTCTCCCAAACCCCAAGCAGCAGTAATAATCGCAGCATCGGGGAAGCCTGTTTCCGTATCGATGGAAAACATCACTCCTGCACTGGCGCGATCGCTCCTGACCATTTTTTGAATGCCAACTGAAAGAGCAACCTCAAGGTCATCAAAACTTTTTTCTTTACGATAGCTAATGGCACGGTTGGTAAACAGCGAAGCATAACACTTGCAACAGGCTGATAATACTTCTGTTTCTCCCGTTACGTTGAGAAAAGTTTCTTGTTGTCCCGCAAAGCTGGCTTCTGGTAAATCTTCTGCTGTCGCGCTACTTCTTGCTGCAATATCTACTTCTTCGGTATCGTACTTCTGACTCAATTGCCGATAAGCTTGGCGAATGGCTTGCTCGACTTCTTGGGGAAATTCCGCCTGATAAAATAAGCGACGAATAGTTTTACCTACCTGTTGTAGAGATTGCTTTTCAGCTTCTAAATCTTCAATATGAGACTTAATTTGCGATTCTAAGTCATTGTGCTGCAAAAACTGCCGATAAGCCTCAGCCGTTGTCGCAAAGCCATCGGGTACTCTTACACCTTCTTCTTTTAGCGTGCCAATCATTTCTCCCAGGGAGGCATTTTTGCCCCCCACAATATCTACATCTTCGTTAGTTAAATTGGCAAACCAACAAATATAGGATTTTGTTTCGGCTTGGTTCATAATTATTGAAGGATAAAATTTATTTAATATGATTGTTCGGTGCGATCGCGAAAGAACTTACTACTCTCTTCTATCGCTGCTTCAGTTGCTAACCAAATTGCCGTATCTGCACCCTGTTCGCGAGTACGCGGTGCGTCAGAACCACCCATATCAGTTTTAACCCAACCTGGACACATGGCATAAACAGCAATATTTCTAAATTTGAGTGCATCGGCAAGTAAGATAGTTGCACCATTAAGAGCTAGTTTTGATAAAGAGTAACTAGGTACATTGGCAGATATACCGTCAAGCTGTCCGTTACCACTAGAAACGTTAATTACTTTAGGATTATCTGCTTTTTCTAGTAAAGGAAAAAAGGCTTGAGTAATTCTAATCGGACTAAAAGCGTTGGTGTTCATTGCTTTTGTCAGTAAGTCCCGCGATACGGTAAGAATGTTTACTCCTTGTTCTGCTCCTCTTAAATCAGGATAGATACCTGCATTATTAACCAAAACATCCAAAGCGTCTGTTGCCTGACTCACACTCTTAACGGCATTTTTAATACTTTCATCGTCGGTAACATCGAGTTCGACAAACTGTACTAAATTGTTATCTGTAGATAAGTTTTCTATGGCAGCCTTACCTTTTTCTGTATCTCTAGCTGCGAGGAAGATATCAAAACCAGCATTTAGCAATCCTTTACAGATAGCAAAACCAATGCCTTTATTTCCCCCTGTGACTAAAGCTGTTTTTTTTGATTGAGGACACATAATTTTGTTTTCTAGTTAAGTTGGAAAAAAGATATTTTGGAAATATGGGGCTGCTTCTGACCAGCTATCGGTATATTTAGAACTATCTATGAGATTAAGCCACTTTTGTACTGATTCCTGCGCTGGAGCTACTTTTTTTTCAGTTGGCATTTTATTCCTCTCTAAAGATGTTTTGTTTTACTAACGTCTGAGTAAAGAAAAAGCAAATTTTCCAGGGATATTATCAGAAGCTACGCGATCGCTCTCTACGCAAATTATGCTTAAAATTTACATCTTTAGCAATTACAGAAGTATCAACATTGGAATGAAACTGGGTGAGATGATTTTACTTTGAGATGCGTCACAGGCACTAAACAGCAAAACAAAAGAACATAGTAAAACTGAAAAAGATAACACGGCGATCGCTTTATCTTGTTCAAGAAAACTAAAATAATTCTTATCAAAATTATTCTTATCAATGCGTTTTTGATTATTTTTCATAATCTATCTATTTTGAGATACTTTTATTGGTTTGAATTTGAATATTAAATAAGATATTTTGTTGATAAATTTACCTTAAGTTTAGTTCTGTTTATCAAACTCAAAACATTAAAATATGTTTCTTGTTGAGGTCTTATGTGTGAAACCGTACATATCTTTTTTATTATTTGTTGTGAAAAATTTTTTGTAGAAAACTTTAACCATTTAAAGATTTGACGTTTTAAATAGACTTTCTGATACCAAATTAAATAATATTTGCTACAGATATTTCTAACTGGTTACAAAGACAGCAAGAGTTTGGCAATTCTTTACCTAAAATAAAAACTGCCACCGAACAACAAGCTTTAGAAATGCAGTCTAGTTAGTAGTAATAAGTAAGAGATAATTTATGGCACAAGATAAACAACAAAACACAAAAGTTTTAGAACGAGGTAATATTTACTTTTGTTATACTCCTAAAGTAGAACGCGATCGCGTCAATCGATTAGAAGACGTACAGCAATTTTATTTTATTCTCGCTCCTCACGGCAAACAAAACTATCGTTTAATTGCGATCGGCAAAAAACGGCTGCCAGAAATTGAGGATAGTAATAATAATAACTGGTGCTTTGTCGAAAGTGTTAGTAATGATGCCCAGGAAATAGAACAGAGATTAAGAAAAGAAACCTATCAAACCAAAACACTAGGAGAAAGAGTTCAACCTGCTGCCCGCCCTGTGGGAGAAGGAATTTATGCAATTGTACGTCATCAAGACCATACTAATTTAGTTTACGCCTTAGAACTTCCCGAAGATTTGGGTGAGGCACAAAAAGCTCTTGGCATCAAATCGGAAGCTAGCTATATCATGACGATTAAAAACCCCGAAGCATCATCCCCCAAAGGTACTGGTTTGCCAGCAGAAGAGAAAGCGGATTTGCCAGAACATTTGCAAAATAGCTTCGAGCAACGACGTTTTGTACCCGTCGATCCGCCAGAATTTTTGGATTATGCAGGAGTGGAATTAATTTTAATCGGTGCATCGGCTAATATTGAAGCAGAATTGGGAATCGAACTTCATCCAGTCAAGGAGACAGAAGACACAGCAGAAATACTCAATGATTTGCGGATGCGGAAAAGTCGCCATCCTATAGAACCTCTTTTTACTGGAGAATGGCGTTAAGAGTAATTATAAAGTGCAGTTATTGAAGTATGAAATATTCCTTCTGCCTCCTAGCTTCATTCAATGGCGATAGAAGTTATCGTG
This sequence comes from Chroococcales cyanobacterium, assembly GCA_038259125.1. GTDB lineage: Bacteria > Cyanobacteriota > Cyanobacteriia > Cyanobacteriales > Xenococcaceae > Waterburya. The sequence continues at coordinate 11,759 of JBBSPC010000063.1, forward strand.
GAAAAGTTTATAGCATTCACAGGCAGTGTTTTCTAAACCTGACCGAGTTAAAATATTAATTTTGCCACGGATATAACCTATCAACCCCGCCTTTTGAAGAACCCCTGCTGCTATGGTTACGCCCGAACGACGAACTCCTAGCATATGACTAATAAATTCCTGAGTCAGAGAGAACTCGTTGGATTGAGTCAAATCTTGAACCGTCAGCAGCCAACGAGCCAAACGTTCTTCTATTGTATGATGACCATTGCAAACTGCTAGTTGAGCAATCTCATCTAGTCTGGTTTGAGTGTAGTTTAACAATATTCTTTGTAACTCTCCTCCTCGGTTGAACTCCTGTTTTAAAACTAGAGCAGAAATCTTGATTCCTCTGCCTGGTACTTGAACAATGGCGCGCTGACGACTATAACCATTGCTGAGAATAACTGGAAGACCTATCATCCCCGTACCGCCAATTAGACCAATTTCAGTGGTGATACCGTTACTCAGTATAGAAACTAAAGAAATCAGCGCAGTATTGGGAAAATAAACAGTTTCGATCTTTTCTAAAGCTTCGTAAAAAACAGTTCCCGCAGTCAGAGAGACAGACTTTAAGTAAGGCTCTAGACGCTGGTATTCAATTTTTGGCAAAGCTGCCAAAAGACGATTGGCTGAATGCGAATGGTCTTGAGACATAAGTAAACTCCTTTTATTTTGTGCTGCCGCTAACAAAAGCTAACGTCACAAAAAAGAAACCATGTTTAAATTTCTATGTCGCCAAATCTTTTAAGCATATTAATCGTAACTAAATTCCATTGACTTATGTCGGTTTTAGACATAAGAAAATATAAAGCCTGGCAATGTTCAGGGTTTACTGCGCTTTTGGGTTGAGTGGAACACACAAGTTTAATCTTAAATACGCTTATTAGCGATCGCCAAGAATGGTCAAAACAATCATCATTATGGCGAATCTGGCAATTGAGGAATTAGTAGTTTAGCTATAATTGGCAGATGATCTGAACCAATAGCGCGTCCTGTTTTGAAGTTTTTAACCTGAATATTGGAACTTACTAAGCAATGGTCTATGGATGCAGATAGAGCAGCAACTTGAGGAGCAATTATCGAATGAGTGGGTAAGATGCCAAATCCTTGCCGGGCATTGTGTAAACCTGAAAGCTTAATCATAGAGCGATAAAAAGGCGACCACATCGAAACATTTAAATCGCCAATCACGATAACTGGCTGCGTCAGGGTTTTTACATATTCGCCAATGCCAATTTCTAAATGCTGATTGCGAATCTCCCAGCCTGGGCGACCAAAATATAGCTGATTATATAGAATAAACAAAAGTAACAACAACAAAAGTATGAAATTATCGACAGTCTTATAGTTTACTTTGTTGACATGAAATTAAAGTATTTTCGTGTCAATTGCATATCTTAAAATTGTCCACAACGTACACAAAAGCCAAAAATCATTTATAGAATCTATCTTAATGTCTTTGCTAATCCAAAGATATAAGTGCCTAATGAGGTTAAGTATTGTTTTGAGAGAGTAAAACCTCTTCAGACTTAATTGCTCGAATGTAACGAAACTTCCATACTTTATTATTCTCTATTATTTTAAAACCTGCTAATTCTAAATCATTAGTAAACTGATGAAGATTTTTAATATGAGAATCTATTTCATATATCCAAAGTTGCCCATCAAGTTTTAGAGTACGGGCGGATTCTTGAATGTAATCGCTTATGTTCAAACCCATAAGCGATAAATTAAATACAGCAATATCTAGAGAATTATCCTCCAAAGGTACATGAGCTATGTCGCACTCAATCACCGAATCATTAACCGCAATAAAATCAAAGTTATGAAACGTGTGTTGGTTGTCTAAAGCTTTAGATAATAGTGCCTCTCCACAACCGAAGTCTCCTACGATTAAGTCGGAACGCTTTTGAAGCCATTTTATAGATTCTTGGTAAGGAATAATCGACCAAGTTTGTCTAGCTTTTTGATAAAGCGTATGGTATTGCATCCACTCTTCTGGATTTTTCTGTAAACGCTCATATGTAGTGTGACTATAGCTACTGTTCCAACGTGCATTCATTCTGCTAAAGTCTCCATATTGAGCATTACGTCGCTGAATATCGATGGAATCTACATCAGGAAGTGGAACAAAAATTTTAGGTCTAATAAATGATTTCTGTTCTCTGGTTTTCAATCTTTCCAACCATCCACGTAAATCACGGAATGCTTGAGATTGACTCCTTAACTGTCCTTCTGGCATTACACCATCCACCGCAGCGTCAGCAATAGTTTGTTTATTTTGAAGTCGAGCAAATCGCCCCTCATCCCAACTCCATCTTTCACCGTCATCTAAACCATAGGTTATGGGCATAAGAATTGTAAGAGTATTGTGAATCTGTCCTTGACGATTTAATCGACCTTCCAATTGTTCTAATTCAGCACTTGTCCAAGGCGGAATATTTAGAATTAAGCGATCGCAAACTTTTTGAAATCCATCAACGCCAACAGCCATTGCACCACTAGCAATTAAGATATCGGTAGAGCCATTAATAAAATCGTTACGACCACTCTTGTCGCCCCCAATATGAAAACCAACTGTCCATCCTGCTGTTTCAATTGCTTCTTTTAATTGATCCGCAATGCCTTTGACATAATGAGTATAGATGATAGTTTTCGGTTTAAGCTCTTGAAGAATTATTGGAATTCTCGCCCTAGTAAGAATCTGCTCCATCTTCAAGATAGATGTACCTTCTTCTCGAATTTCATCAACAAGGTGAGTACAATCAACTGGAATTTTAATTCGGCTAATTTTGAGTCTTGGTTTAACTTTGGAACGAATACCCAGGGTGACGAATGCTTGATGTAACCTCATACAGTTGTTGATAGTTGCCTTTTCACCTAAGTCTGAACGTTCTAAACCTGTTACTAATTCAACCAGGCTTTTTCCTTCTTTGAGATTATTGATTACTGGTGTAGCACTCATTCCCAGCACATGAAGATCGGGATTTTTTTCTGCTGCATTAGTAATAAGAGCTAAAACCATCTGTCTTCTTTTAGATGGGTCGCCTCCTCTTTGTTTACATCGATGAATCTCATCTACGACAATCAAATCTATTTGATATCGCTCCAATAACAGTTTAATGTCCATTGCCGTCGAAGGCTGTTGAAACATTTCATGATTTAAGATGATGTAATAATTTCCATCTTTTATATCCATCCAATAAGGATTGAAGCATTTAATTGTTACCTTACTGGTTGGAAAAACGTGCTTGATTTCACTGTGCCAATTTGGTATTGTATCCAGCGGACAAATAATGATTGTGAGTTTGGCATCAATAATACGGCTACTGAGAATACCACCAATTGTTTTACCAGTACCAGTCAAAGAGAGATTCAGCATTCGCTTTTGACTTCGTAACCTTACAGCAGCTAACTTTTGCATCAAATTGGGAGGTGTAACCTTACCATTTACTCGAAATGCCCAACCAAATGGAATTTCCATATCTCGTGCTTGATTGTACTCATCAAGAAATTGATCTCTAACTTCACGACCATAGCCCTCCTCTATAAACTGTTCGACACTTTCAATGGCATATTCGTCTTCAAATACCTCTGCCCAAATTCGATTGCGTCTAGAAGCAATGAAAAAGTCAACTGCCTCGCGATCAGCTGATGCCACAATTTGACTATTCAAAAATTCAAGACTTTTTTGAACTTTAACTTTTGGTAGTTCAAAAGGTTCGTTAGCTTTGCTTTTAAGATCACTTGCTTCTTCAAATGTCTGAGATGCTTTTGACGCAATAGGAGAAGAAGTTTCATCAATAACCTCTAATTCACTATCTACACTAAGCTCATCGCTTGGTTTAGTTTCAGATTCAGAAGGTTTAACTTTTTTTCCTTGAATTACATCTCGAAGCTTTTGCCCCGAAAGTTTACCCTTAATAATATCTTTAACAATCTTAAGTCCTTCGGCATTTTTCGTATCTAAAATACCTGACTGCTCAAAGATTTTATATAGTTCAGCTTGAGTTAAATTAGGGATATAAATTTCTAAGCTAGCAACAAACTGGCGAATAACTTCTGAAGTCCAACCTGAACCACAACGAGCGCATCCACTGTTCCCCTTATTCCACGAAGCCCCAGTAATCGTTCCTATTCTTGTAACCCATTCATAGCCGTCAATAGGACATTTGAAGAAAGCTTCTTTCTGAGAACCTTTTGTTAATTTATCGGGTTGTAAACCTAACTCATGATTTTTTTCATAATCCCAATACTTAGCTACGTAATCAGGATATAGTGCAATTAAAGATGTTCCTTTTGTTGTTAGAAATGCTTTTTCTGCCACAACAAATCCTCTACATTGAGGACATCCACTATTGCCATTTTTCCAAGATCCTTTGATCGTATTAATCATTGCTACCCACTCATGTCCATCAATTGGGCATTTGAAAAAAGCTTCTTTGCTTGATCCAACTGTTAGCTTCATTGGATCGAGGTCTAACTCGTTATTTATTTTGTAACACCAATACTTTTCGATCTGATCGGGAAATTCAACTGCAACAGGATTTCTACGCTTCCATTGAGCTTGTTTTCGAGTATCAGTTCCGTTACAAACTTGACACCCAGCATTATCTTTTGACCACTGCTGTTGAATTGTTGAAGCAATACTTGCTTGCCATTCGTTACTATCATGAAGACATTTAAACCAAGCTTTTTTATTGCTACCAAGAGTGTTTTTTTGAGGATCTAGACCTAGGTCATTATTTTTTTCATAATTCCAGTACTGAGCAATAAGTTCTGGATAAACGTCTATTAAAGTAGGCTGCTTTTTTGCCTTATTTGTTTTACCTGCGCACAATGGACATCCACTCGTTTTGCTTCTAGTCCAGCTTGTAGTAATATCATTTGGCTTCTTTTTCCAAGAATGACCATCAATAGGACATTTCAGCCAAACAAATTGAGTTGAAGCGTTGGCAAGAATATTGTCAGGTTTTAGTTCCCCGTTTTTTTCATAGTCCCATAGCTCGGCTGCTCTGTCAGGATAAAGTACAGCTAGACTTCTAGAGTAAAGATTTTCTTTCTCTTGTTCTACCTTTATTCGCTTCTTTTCAGCTTTTGCATTAGCTTTTGCTTCCTTTTGCTCTTGTTGATATTTACGGAATGGAGGATGTCTATTAAGAATTTGCCGAACTCTTTCTCGACTTAATCCATATATATCACCTATCTTCTGATAGCTATTCCCCTGCTTATATAACTCCAAAAAATAATTACTTTGAGCAATTCTTTTTTCTTTGGCATTTTCAGGACAAAGCGGATTTAGCATAGCTAGCAGTTGATAATTTTATGTGCAACAGCCAAAAAACCTTATATTGCTGTGTACATTTATAATTCCCAACGTAATCTAAAAAATTACTATTCTTCCAAAATATCTAATTGGTTTTATAGAAAGTTTCAAACACGAGGACTATCGTTTGACCCTTTCTGCCAAATATTCCAATGTCCACCCTTTTTCTAACATAGCTTCAAATGGAGTCCATTCTCCTGTAGGTTCAAGCACGATAATACCTTTGGGAGTTCCTTGGCTACCTTGTACAATTCCCTCTTCTTTGGCTAATTTATACCATTCAGAAAAAGTATCTTTAGTTTGATTTATAATCCTTTCTTCTTCAGTTAAATTGGGCATCCAACTTTCTTCTAATGCTTTTCTTAATAGCCCAGCTTTTGACTTAACTTTCTTTCCAGTAGCAAGATATTCTTCAACTGCAAATACTGCACTTTGAACTTCTTCTTTTGAAAGAGATTCTATTATCTCTTTTAGTTTTTTATTAAGTCTAACACCAATATCTTTAAGCTGTGGTTGAATAGCATCAAAAGTTGAATCAGTATTAGTCGATTGTTGCTTTTTTTGTTCGAGTACAACTAACTTACAGTCGGCTTTTGGGTGGGAAGCTTCCCACCCAAAACGCGACGTAGGCTTACTACTATTTTTGGCTTGCTCATACTCACGTATTTTTTGCTGTGCCAATACTAGATCTATTTTGAGTTGGTCTACGGCACGATTTTCTTTTAACAGTTTTTTGTTTTCTAACTCTAGACTGTCTATACGCTCTAATAGCTGCCGATCGGCTTCATTACTACTTCCATTTAATCGCATTTTCAAAGCTTCATTTTCTTGTTGTAGAACTTTGACCTTTTCTATTAACTGAGGGTCAGCCATGCCATAGGCAACTTCAAGATGATTTCTAAGAGCATAATTTTCGGTTTCTAACTTCCTGATTTTTGCCTTAAATTCATCTATCTGTGATGTATCTATAGGTTGATTAGTTAAGTTTTTGGAATTACTTTTCTTAATACGAGATTCTGTGCTTTTTTTATTCTTAATCTCGTTGATTCGAGCTTTAATTTCTGGTTCTTTGTAAAGCCAAGTTCTAGACACACCAGACTCTTCTGAAACAGTTTTAAAATTAACTGGTCGTTTATCTTTGATAAGTCTAGCAATAGCCTCCTCTGTTCTTTTTAATGCCGATTCTCGCTTCTGTTGAGCATGAGCTTCCAACCCTGATGTGTTTCTCTTAAGCACTCTCTTTTTCCTCCTCTATTTGCTTGGGAGTTTTGCCATCGGGAGCAGGAACATCCGCGAGTTTTTCTTTTAATTTAGCAAGTGCTTCTATCCCCTCTGTAACCGCAAATTCTTCATCTTCAGTAAGAGGTATTTCTTGAAGCATTCGTTCTAAATTACTTTTAGCTTCAATTATTTGTGCCTTACTAGAACCTTTAGGAACATAAAAACTACATCCAGCACAAGCCATTCGATGTTTACATTGAGAAAAGAAGTCATAAGTGCATAACCCATGACCTAAATCGTAATATTTCCAAGGTTCACCATTCGTAGCTGCACCAGAAGCAATTGCGTCTTGGTCAATCAATACTTCAACAGTCCGAAGATTACGTTTAAAATATTCGGCATCCTGATAAGATTTAGCCAATTTAGTTGGCGTTATTTTTGTGTAATTTATTGTAGAGTTTACATCAGAATGACCCAACCATTCCTTCAACTCAAATAAAGTCATTGGATCTTTGGATGTAGTCAATTGAGTAGCAATAGTCGATCTAGCTCTGTGGCTAGTAATATTACCTTTAACATCTTTAGTTGGTATTCCTGCTTTTTTGCAAAGTATAGGAATAATTGAATCGTTAACAAGTCCTTGTCCAATTTTTTTACCACGATACATAAACAGAAAGTCGGCTAAACTACTATCTTTTCTATCTATCAAAGGTTGTTGTATAGGACGAACTTTTTCCCAAGCTATAATCGCTTCTCCTAATGCTCTATCAACTGGTTTTGTATAGCCAGGACTTGTCTTGTTAACTGGAATTTCAAGATAACAAACTGCATCTTTAGACACTACTTCATTAGTACCTGGAATAGTTATATCGTTTTTTTGCCAGCGGATACAGCCAGTCCTTAACCGAACTATTTCATTGTTGCGTATTCCTGCAAATAACCAAGTGATAGTTACTGCTTGAACCATCAAAAGAGGATAAATATAAGCACCCCCGAATCCGCATATCGGTAAATCTTCTTCTTTTAAATTTAATCCAGCCCACAATAATTTTGCCCATATATCATCAGCAATAACTCTAGGATTAGGTTTGATTAATGCTGTAATTGAACGGGGAGTAGCTAATGCCCTTTCTGGACTAAATTTTCTTGGTATCCATTCCCATTCTTGACAATCTCTGAAAAACCTTCTGACTCCACTTAGGAAACCGCTTTTTGTTATTGGAGTTAGAGGTTTACCTTCGTTGTCGTAAGCTCGATTAATGTTTTCTACATAATCTCCTATTTTCATCCGATCTACATCAGCGACAAACTTTATAGCTAATTGACGAGTCCACTGCTCAGGAGATTTTATTGCAGGATGCTTATGAGATAGCCAACGTCCTGTCTTAAGTGCGTCATAATAAGTCCTCTCTCTAGTTTGAGGGGAAAGAGTCGAGGTATCATGCCAACTTTGACACCATTCCAGCCATTCAGCAGAGACATTTTTCTTAGCATCTTCAACACCAAATCGTCTTCCTTTTTGGCTTTCAAAATAAAGAGGTTTTTTGATAATTTCCATGTTTAATAAAACAAGAGATATTGATACCAATGCCTTTCTAATATAAAGTGGTAAATTTTTGTTTTCTCTCAAATCTTCAAGGACATCGATTGTTAAATCATGAATATATGGACTATTATTTGCTAAAAATAAATCAGATATTGCTGTTCTCAAATCATTATCATGATTTCTTTTTGTGTATCCAAGAGTCGAATAGCCTTCTTTAATTTCATCATATCCTCTCTGTATAAATTCTTTTCCAAATACTTTGCTTGCGAGTGTATAAGGAGGAAATGCACAGCCATTAGCGCGATGTAAACTGAACCGAAATAATAAATAGGCAATGGCTACCAAATTACTTTGTACACCACTATGTACACCATACTTTTTTTGAAAAATATCATGAGGGTGTCCAACTATTTCAAACCAATCTTTTTCTTGCCAATCCCAAAAAGCTGTCTGTCTTTTGTTCATTTCTTTTAGAATGACTTTGATTGTAGAAGGACGGCTTGTTTTACTCGGATTAATTACGTTTAAAGCATCATTTAGTGGTAGCAACAACCTTTCCATTATTTTGCGACTATTAGAACGCCAGCTTGATGATTTGGCAACTAATAATTTTATTTCTTTCTTTTCGGTTTTGCTTAAATAAGGGCTTCGATTGTACTTACTAGTATCGATTGGGAACTGCCATGTTTCTTGTTTTGATTCAACTACTCTTTTTTCAGCTTTCATTTTAATATTTCTGCCATCATTGCTATACGCCAAGCATGAATTTGATCCATACCTTTCTCTAATTTCTCTGCTAAATCTCTACCACTAAGATGAATGTATATCTTGGTGGTTTCCAAAGTTCTATGACCAGCAAACTGAGCTATTTCATGTAAGTCCCATCCTGCTTTTGCCAAATCAGTACAACAAAGATGTCGTGGTGTATGGGTTGTAAACTGCTTGACTCCAGAATTTTTGGCAATTCTTTCTACTACTTTTGACCATGTAGAAGGGCTTATGGGACTACCTTTATTTCTTCTAGACTCAGATAAATATATACCTGTTTTTTCTCTGCTCAAGGTTTTACGATGCTTTAAATAATCAGCATATAAAACTCCACTAGATTCTGAATAAGGAACGACTCTAGCTTGTCTATTTTTGGTTATCTCTGCTCGAATAGTTATTAATCTAAAGGCAGGGTCAATATCTCCAATTTCTATCGAGCATAATTCTTCCCGTCTCAAGGCAGCATCATAAGACATTGCCAACATAACTCGATTCCTAAGTGATTCAGATTTAGTGGCTTCTAAAATCGCTTGCCACTGTTCGCTATTGGGAATCCAAGGTAGCTTCCTATAACGTGGAATTAATGCTCTATCTCTATGTCCAGCAAAACCCTTTCCAGGCGTGTATTTTCCTCTTCCTACTGGATTATCAGTTCTAATACTTTCTTCTATTAAATGGTCATAGAACAGCCGAATAGCAGTAATTCTGAGTTGCATTGTGGCATTGGCTAAACCTTTCCCAGAATCAATGCTAATAATGTTTTTTCCGCGAGGATTGGGTCGGTTACTTAAATACCTAACATAAGTAGCTATATCTACCTTTTTTGCTGTTTCTGGAATGACCTTATAAATCTTACAGAACAGTAAGTAATCCTCTAAGCTTTTGCCATAGGCTTGTATAGTATTTTCAGCTAAACTTAAATCAGCCTGAATTTGTAACCATTTTCGTGGCTGTTCTTGTTCTGCTAGTAGCGGAAAAAATTCCCATCGCGGTTTTTCCATTTGTACATTGTTAACACTCAATCACTATGAGAACAGTGTACATTAAAATTAATTGACGTAAAAGCTAATTATAATACTTTGTTGTTGTTGTTTACACTTCTTTTTATTATGAATAACTTAGAGGGTAGGCATGAGTGGCAACAAACTTCACCATGCGATCGCCCAGTTTGAGATCGGCAATAATTAAGCCACGATAAGTACCATAAAGCTTTAGTTGAGGATTAGCTAATGGCAGTTTACTGTAGACCTCCATTTCCATCTTTTCTGAGCGAATGTGGTACGGATAACTTGAGTCTAATGCTGCTAGATGAGGATGCCAGTGGGGGACGGCTTCTAGAAAAACCGCTATATCTGGCTGTTCTTGATTAACTAAAGCGATCGCATCATCATAGTTTTTATTTGACCACAAAACATTATATGAAAATACATTTAGTGCTTGGTATTGCCCAGAATTAACGATTTTTGGTTGATTAAAGTACCAGGGTAAAATTTCCGCTAAATTGAGCAGTACGCAAAACAAACTAGCAGCAATCCAAAGCTTTTCGTGGGTTAGCAAGAAATAAACCAAGCTACATAAAGCCATGAGCAAAAATTGTAGCTTATAGCCTGAAGCAAACTCAAAATAGAGATTTAACCTGCCTAAGTATCCTGCCAAAGATAAAGCGATCGCACTTATACTCAAGCAAGCAAATAAATAGTAGTTAATATCGCTACACTTCTTGTTAAACACCAATTAGGATCGGGCAATTATCATGTTAGAAGCTATAGCCTAACAGATACATAGTCTACTGACTATCTTTTCATCTCATTTAAAACTGTACTAGGTAACGTGAATTTAGAATAAGCTAAAAAACTCATATTACGCCGATAAGTAAAATTAGAAGCCACGTAGCATAATTCCCCATCATTGTTGACAGGGAATAAGTAGTTAGGACTTACGCACTCAGTTTTAGGTAAGAGATGGGAAAAGGTCAACGGGTAAGGGTTAAAGGATTTATTTTTCCCTTTGTCCTTTCCCCTTTACCCTTGCCAAAATCTTAATTTTTCGCTTCACTGCGTAAGTCCTAGTAGTAAGTGGTTGCTAGTTATCAATTAGTGATGCTGAACTTTGAAAAAGATAAGTCACTAAAAGCTGTTTTACTTGGCTTGAATTGTATCTAGCTTTGCCTGAACTTTCTGTACTACGTTATTAGGTAAAGGAACATAGCCTAATTCTTTGGCATAAGCCTGTCCGTCAGTTAATGACCAGTTGACTACGTCCTTCAAGCCTTGCAATTTATTAGGATCGTCATAATTTTCATATGCCAAAATCCAGGTATAGGTAACAATGGGATAAGAATTTTCTCCTTCTGGGTCAGTAACAAATGCCCGTAGATTTTCTGGTAAAGTTGTAGCACTCAAAGCATTAGCAGCAGTCTCATCAGAGGCTGTAACGTAATTTCCAGATTTGTTTTCTAAAGTGGCGATCGGAATGTCTTGTTGCTTGGCATAACCATACTCAATGTAGCCGAGCGCGCCTTCGGTTTGCTGAATTTGAGCCGTCACCCCTTCGTTTCCTTTGGCACCTATACCTGTAGGCCATTCTACGGTTTTACCGTCTCCAACTTTTTGTTTCCATTCAGGACTAATTGCGCTTAGATGTTTAGTAAATACTCCAGTAGTACCACTACCGTCAGAACGATGAACTACGGTAATTTTGCTGTCGGGAAGCTCGGCATCAGGGTTTAATTGAGCGATCGCAGGGTCGTTCCATTGAGTAATCTTACCCAGCAAAATATCTACGTATACTTGACGAGAAAATTTTAATTGAGCAACATCAGGTAAGTTATATGCCAGTACAATACTACCAGCGGTCATAGGCAACAACGCCACTCCCTGCTTCACCGTGGCAATTTCCTCGTCTGTCATTGCTACATCACTCGCACCAAAATCCACTGTTCCTTGGGTAAACTGCTCAACCCCAGCACCACTGCCAACAGACTGATAGCTAACTTGGACATTAGGATTCAGTTTATTGTATTCAGAAAACCAGCGTTGATACAGAGGAGCAGGGAAAGATGCACCAGCACCAGTCAAACTGACATTTTGTGCATTAGCAACGGGGGTAGAAAAATTAACTTTATTAGCAGAAATATCTATATTTTGCGCGACAAGTCCTAAAGACAACGCTGATATAAGAGTTAAGCAAAAATTTTGTTTAGTTTTGAAAATCATTTGATTTTAGTAAATTACTTTGTCAACAATTAACAATATTTGATGGAGGTAAAGAGAAAATTAAGGATTAAAAATAGCATATTTTTTAGACCAACACTTTGATATTCATAGCTTACATATTTTCATTCTGAATCTGGATCAAATAATAAATAAATCTAAAAACGAGCAAGTTGGCGAGCAATTGCTAATCATACTCTTTATAGATTTTTTGTATATATGTTATGGGCAATTGATTTAAGGATTTTCTAGCTGCTGAATCAAATAATCTTGAAGAAGACCATTTTTCAGTTGGCAAACACTAGAATTATTTGCGATCTCTAAACACTTTAAACGCACCCAAACAAGTAGCGTACAACCAATCTGATTACGCTGAATCCTTGCTTGACGACACTAGCATTTTTCCCATCCTGTTAATTATTTTCCACGGCGTAACTGCCCAACAGCGTGATTGGAAATAATGGGTATCCATATTTTACGTCTATTTATCTAGATGATTAGAGATTATTTGGTAAAGTTGTAACCATAGTTATCGATAAATTTGAAGGATTGCAATGCAAAACAAAGGCGATCAAGCTTCTTTATTAGCTGATGCTAGTAAAAGATTAGAAAAGGCTTTAAAGCACGTAACGATTTCTGAAGATGCGATCGCTCGTTTGCAACACCCCAAGACAAGCTTGAGTGTATCTATTCCAGTGCGGATGGACGATGGCAAATTAAAGGTATTCTCTGGCTATCGGGTGCGCTACGACGACACTAGAGGCGCGGGTAAAGGAGGCGTTCGCTATCATCCCCATGTCACTCTAGACGAGGTGCAGTCACTAGCTTTCTGGATGACCTTTAAGTGTGCCTTATTGGATTTACCCTTTGGTGGTGCTAAAGGAGGCATTATTGTTAATCCTAAAGAATTATCCAAGGCAGAGTTAGAAAGATTGAGTCGCGGTTATATAGATGCGATCGCCGATGCTGTTGGTATAGATATTGATATTCTTGCTCCTGATGTATATACCAACGCAACCATCATGGGTTGGATGATGGATCAATACAGCACCATTCGACGTCAGCTATGTCGGGGAGTAGTTACAGGCAAACCACTAGCCCTAGGAGGCAGCCAAGGCAGAGATACTGCCACAGCAACGGGCGCATTTACCGTAATTCAAACTATGCTGCCCAAATTTAAGCTTATTCCCTCAGAAACTACCGTTGCGATTCAGGGTTTTGGTAATGCAGGTGCGACTATAGCAGATTTGCTTGCTGAGGCGGGGTATAAAGTAGTGGCTGTTAGTGATTCTCAAGGTGGCATTTATGCACCCCAAGGTTTGGATATTACTAGCGTTAAAAAACACAAAAACCAGAGTCGGGAAATGAAGGCAGTATATTGTCACGATAGTGTATGTAGCATTGTCGAACATCAGGTTATATCGAATCAAGAGTTATTGGCTTTAGATGTAGATGTCTTAATTCCTGCTGCTTTAGAAAATCAAATTACCGCTAGTAATGCAGCAGATATTCAAGCTAAATATATCTTTGAAGTGGCTAATGGTCCAATTAGTTCTGATGCTGATAAAATTCTTGCAGCCAAAGGCATTTACGTTTTCCCTGATATTTTAGTTAATGCCGGGGGAGTTACCGTCAGTTATTTTGAGTGGGTACAAAATCGTAGTGGTTGGTACTGGACTTTAGCAGAAGTAAATCAACGTCTCCAAGAAAAAATGCTCACAGAAGCTGAGAAAACCTGGAGTATTAGCCAAGATTTAACCATTGATATGCGTACCGCAGCTTATGTTCATGCACTAAACCGCCTGGGAACAGCTTTAGATGCTAAAGGAACCAGAAGTTATTTTATGCCTAATATGTAATTAAAAAACTTTTTATCTTTTGTTCTATCTCAAGTTTAATTTCTGAAGATAGTTACAAATAATACGTCTAATGTGAATTAGTTTTTGATTATCAACCTAAGATTCTTAAAGTGGGCAGAAGAAATAAAATATTAATATTTTGGAGATAAAAAGATTTTTAAGGACTTAAGCCCAAGCAAATTTATTAGAGCAAAAGTATTGGTTTAACTTTTACGTGAGGGGTTTGGGGACGACGTAACGTCCCCGACAGGGGGTCTGGGGGAAAGTTCCCCCAGGAACAAATCACGGTTTTGATAGATAAATTTTAAATTAAGCATCTTTTAATTGACATTAAGCGTAGTAATATAATTTATTTGAGAATGTGCGAACCGAAGTCGCACTTGAGAGTGAATCCCTCAGAAAGATTCTAGCCTAGTAGTCAAGGATATACCCGCTCAAAGGAGCATCACTGGTAACGGAGATGTTTCACAGCTAGAGAGTTAAATGTCTCAAAACAATTCAA
>JBBSPC010000064.1:0-25552 GCA_038259125.1 Chroococcales cyanobacterium
TATTCGAGAAATTATTTTTGGTCAGAGAAGCTACAGAACTTATTGGGAAATAACTACAGACACAGAAACTATGCCAGAGAATTCAACTTATGAGTGTCATGACCAATCTTCAAAAGACTAGAATAGGACTTACGCATTGACAGAATAACTCAAATATGGGGGATTGATTTTAGGCATTCAATTTTGGTTTTAAAACGCTTTTGCAGCGATCGCTATCTATCAAAAAATGCTTGAAACAAGCCTAGAAGCACCTATTTTCGTTAACAATTATATAGTAAATTTGTACGGTGCGTAAGTCCTAATTTAGTCGAGGCAGTAATTGAAGATCCAGTTACGTGATCTAGTGCCAGTTAACAAAATTACGCTTAACCCAATCCATACCTACCTCATTATTTAACTTAATTTTCTGTGGTGCGTCGGCATAAATCCATGCGATCGCAGCACAAGCCGATACAGCAGTGGGTTCGCTTTATCAATTTTTTCCCGATAAATTGGCAATTTTTAACGCTTTAGAAATACGTCACGTCGATCGCGTTTATGTTATTTGGGATAAGTTACTGCGTCCTGAAGTGATTCAATTACCCTTTGCCGATTTTATTCATACTATTACCATTCAATTTCAAAAACTATTT
Source organism: Chroococcales cyanobacterium (assembly GCA_038259125.1). Lineage (GTDB taxonomy): Bacteria > Cyanobacteriota > Cyanobacteriia > Cyanobacteriales > Xenococcaceae > Waterburya. The sequence continues at coordinate 633 of JBBSPC010000064.1, forward strand.
GAGCAACCCAGTTCCAGAATTATTTTTTCACAGTTTTTTACCTCACCAACTATTTTTAAAAATATCGATGCTAATTTTACCCAAAAAGCAATTCAGTTTAAGGCAAAGCTACTTCAAGCTCGTAATCCTACTTTAACAGAGCAAAGAAGTGCCATACTAGCCGAAGTTTGCGTTCATAGTATTAATACCTTGATTTTGCTAGCGATTCGTAGTAGCAAATCCCATCAACAAGAAATTTTTCAGGAAATTGAAACCTTATTGAAAGCCTATTTAAAAGACGATATTGGTGATGAAGTAATTAATAATAATTCAATTCAAACTTGGGAAAAATTAGCACAGTTACATCAACTGAATTCCCGTCAAAGCTTAATCTTAAAATATGCAGCCAGTCACTCAGAAATAACCATTCAAAACTGCGAGGTAATGTTTCCCGATGTCTCTCGGCGCACCCTACAAAGAGACTTAAAAACTATGCTGGAGCCAAAAATACTGCTTCCTCAAGGTAATACCGATCGCCGTTTTTATCGTTTTAACAGCAAGCAAAACTTGTGACGACTTATGACTTCAAGTTAATAAATAAACCTGAAGAGTAATCTAATTAAGGATATATTTGAGAGCGATCGCCACCGAAAATACAAGTCTTCATCTTACTGAAAAGACTTAGTTATCATGAATTTGTTTATTTGGTATTAGTATATCCCTGTACTTTGACGATCACAAAATTTAAATTTGTACTCGACTGTGAAGGGAAAAATTTTAGGCTCTCGTTATAAAGTTATTGAGTATATTGCTAAGGGAGGATTTGGCAAAACATATTTAGCAGAAGACACTCAGCTACCAGGAAAAAATAAGTGTGTTGTCAAACAACTGTATCCTAGCGGTGAAGACTCAAAGGTTCTAGCAGTAGCTCGTCGTTTGTTTTACACTGAAGCTTCTACTCTGCACATATTAGGGCATCACGAACAGATTCCTAAGCTTCTGGCTTATTTTGAAGAAGAAGAAAAGTTTTATTTAGTTCAGCAATATATTAAAGGTCAAACTCTGGCACAGAAGTTAACTAATGCCCAAGCTTGGACAGAAACACAAGTTATTAAATTACTAAAAGATGGTTTGAATGTTTTACAATTCATTCACTCTCAAGGAGTAATTCACCGTGATGTTAAACCAGACAACTTGATTCGTCGTGATTCTGACAACAAATTAGTCTTAGTAGATTTCGGTACAGTTAAAGAGGTACTACATGGACAAGCAAACGCTAATCAATTAACAGTGGCAGTGGGAACACAGGGTTATATGCCTATAGAACAAGCTAGAGGAAAGCCTCTACCCGCAAGTGATTTATATGCGTTAGGCGCGATTGGCATCCAGGCACTTACAGGAATTGTGCCTATAGATTTAGAAGATGATCAAGAAGGAGAATTAATTTGGGAATCTTTAGCTAATGTTAGTCCCAAATTGGCTCAAGTTTTGACTCAAATGACAAGGTATCAACCTGATGAGCGTTATCAGTCGGCAACAGAAGTTTTACAAGCTCTAGATACTCTATATGATGTTGAAGTGGAAAATCAGTCCATTGGCGTTAATAAAAATATAAATTGGGAAACTTCAGAAGCAGTTAATCCGCCAAATATTATCGCTTCACCTGTAGTCGAAAAATTTCAACCATTTTCCAATGCTATTAATCTAAATACGGATGAGAATATAGGGCAAAATACAGGTTACAACGCCGTTGCTTTAAATAACAAATTGACACCAATAAAGGTCAATCCTGTATTTACACAAGGTCAGTTTAAATCTCAGCTAAATGTTAACAAGCCACAGTATAAAAATATTTCTAGTTTAGAAATCGCCAGTTTGGCGATCGCTCTTATCACCTTAATTATTGGTGGTATATATATATTATTGCAGCAGCCTAATGCTGTGCAGAAGGAAAGTCCCGCAAATAGCAATGGACCTAGCCTTAGCACTCCCAGAATGAATCAAAGAGAAGGATTTAGAAAAAGTCTTTAGTAGTAGTTAGGGCAGTACAAATATAAAATAGCCGAACTTTGCTGGACATTTACGCTTTGCGTCACAATAAACTATAATTGCAAGCTAAATTGATGAATACTAATACGGATATAAATTACCAAGTAATCGCCAAAGAGTTGGCAGGAATTGAAACGATCAACGATCGCGATCGTTTAACCAAACTATCTTTAGATTATTATCACTTTAGCCCGATCCTGACCGAGCAATTGCAAAATAAGCGGGGAGAATTAGCTGTTTTCCCTGCCACAGAAGAGGAAGTAGTAAAAGTTGCGCATACTTGCGTTAAGCACAAAATCCCCTTAACAGTTAGAGGTGCTGGAACAGGCAACTATGGTCAGTGCATACCGCTAGAAGGTGGCATTATCCTAGATACTTCTAAAATGAATCAAATCAAGTGGTTGAAACCTGGAATAGCCTGTGTCCAGCCAGGAGTTAAGATGGCAGCTTTTGATAAAAAAGCTAGAGAGATAGGTTGGGAACTGCGTATGGCTCCTTCTACCTATCGTACAGCTAGCATTGGTGGCTTTATTAGCGGTGGTAGTGTGGGCATGGGTTCAGTTAACTATGGACAGATCAGAGATCGCGGTAATCTAAAACGAGTACGCATAGTAACTTTAGAAACACAGCCTCAAGTTATGGAACTGTCTGGAGATGAAGTTAAAAAAGTGCTTCATGCTTATGGTACAACAGGAATTGTTACCGAACTAGAAATTCCCCTCGCTCCTGCTTATCCTTGGCAAGAAGTAATTGTCGTGTTTGCTGACTTTATGACTGCTGCTAAGTTTGGACAAGCATTGAGCGACAGTAGCGGTATTGTCAAAAAACTAGTTAGTATTCATGCTGCGCCAATTCTTCGCTATTTTGCTGCCCTACAAAACTATTTACCTGAAGGAAAACATTGCGCTTTGCTGATGGTGTCGGAATATGACTGTGCTCCTCTCCAAGATTTAGTCAGAGAATATCAAGGAGAAATAACCTATAGCAAAACTGCATCTGAAGCAATTAAAGGTACGAGCTTATTAGAGTTTACCTGGAATCACACTACTCTTCATGCTCGCAATGTCGATAGCAACCTAACCTATTTACAAACTTTCTATTTCACCCTCGATAAACTAGAACAAATGTATCAACAAGCTGGGGATGAAATTATGATTCACCTAGAATTTTTACGAGCGGGAAACAAAGCTGTTCCTGCGGGGTTGCAGCTAATTCGCTATACCACCGAAGCAAGGTTAAATGAGATTATTCGCAATCATGAATCCCAAGGGGCGTTTATTGCCAATCCCCATGTTTATACTATTGAAGACGGTGGCAACAAACAGATCGATCCGCAACAAGTAGCTTTCAAACAAAAAGTAGATCCATACGGCTTATTAAATCCTGGTAAAATGCGCGGTTTTAGCAAATAATTTTTATTTAAAGTATATGACAAATCAAACGTTATCATTTCCTCAAGCGATCGCCACCACTCAAGCCCTCATGAATAAAATGAATACTTCTCAGTTAACTGAAGCTGAAATTGAACAAGAAGTAACATCTATCATTAAGAATAAAAAAGGAGGAAGGGGTTTTTTTGTGGCTTACTTAACCAGTGACCTGATCCTAGCAGACAATCCTTCTACAGGAGTTATTAATGCTTTAAAATCTTCTCTAGAAATAGTAAGCGAACTATTGGTTAAAAATCTGGCTATGTCTTCAGCGATGGTTATTGCTCATGATCGCCAGAACGATTTAGAAAACACCAGAGGTTCACAAAAAGTTCAAGACCGTAGTAGCAAGTTAATTCAACTTCTTAAATCCGAGTCCATCGAAAAGGAATTGCAAAAGTTACAGATGACAATTGAAGCTGGACAAGGAGATTATCAAGAATTTTTACAACGCTGGGGTTATGACGGTGAGCAACAACAAGCAATGAAAAAAGCAATTATTAATATTTTTAATTAAAAGATTTAATAAAACATTTTTGTACGCAACACCTTTTTATACAACACTCGGAGTTGCATCTACCTCAAACTTATAACCAACACCACGTACAGTTTGAATAAAAGAAGGTTCAGCAGCATCAACCTCAATTTTCTTACGAATTTGACCTATGTGAACATCTACAACTCTTTGATCGCCAACATAATCATAGTCCCAAACATTTTGAATCAGCTCGTCTCTTCGCCAGACTCGTCCAGGTCGAGTAGCGAGAAAATGTAGTAAGTCAAATTCTAAAGCCGTAAGTAAAATTAACTTATCGTTTATTTTTATTTCTCGGCGAACTGGATCTATAGTCATATTGCTGAATACTAATGGTTGCTTTTCCGAGGTTGTAACTGTTCTTTGTCTTTTTAAAATAGCTTTGACTCGATACTCTAATTCTTGAAGATCAAAAGGCTTAGTGAGATAATCGTCAGCACCCTTCAAAAACCCTTCCTTCTTGTCAGCAGCATCAGCACGACTGGTGAGCATCAAAATAAACACATCAGTATGACGCTGCATTTCCTCACATAAGTTATACCCTAATGCGTCTGGAAGATTAACATCGAGTATTACTAAATCTGGATTAAACTGTTCAAAAACTTTTAATGCAGTTTGCCCATCTTCAGCCGACTCAAGCAAATAGTTTTTTTGACTGAGAAAGCGATATATTAGATTACGAATTGCCGGGTCGTCATCTACGACTAAAATTTTAGCAGAAGCAATGTGCATAATTTTAATAAGTAAATTGAGGATAAAAATCTCTTATAGGCTTTAAAAGAGAAAACAAAGCTTATATTGTTGATACCAGTCTTTTAGACAATTATCAACGCATAATTAAATAATGCCAACAACATAGATCACTTTTGCGGTTATGTCTATCTTTATTGATTGGTTTATGTTAGTGACTTATATATGACAAAAGCTCATCTCTACCTCTTGCTTATTTTTACCTATCCTTAATTTATTGACTAAATAAATACAGTCAGCCAATTTTCAGGATAGTATTTAATGTTTTATTTATATTTCTGGGGCTATTTTTCTCAAAGTCTTTTATAACAGATATTTCAGGGTTTTAAAACTCTTGTTATTTCTCCAAAAAATATTTATTAATTTTAAACGTTTTTAAATCGCTTTTTGGCAGAGGCAAAAGATTCTTTCATGACTGACTGAATTTTTTTAGGATCGGGTTTTTTACCCCCCATCAAATCTCCAAAATATACACAAGCACCCTCTCCTAAAGACCAAGTGTAAGCGGCTGCCCATGATGCTGCGATAACGCTACCAAAACCAGGAATGAATTTAATAAGTTCTCTGCCTATAGCCTGGGCAAAAAAGCCACCAGCGATCGCACTAACAATTCCTCCAGCTTGAGAAGGAGATAGAGTCTGTCCATACAGTTTACCTAGTAGTCCGACTAAAGATATTTGTAATGCAGTTAAAACAGGCATGGTGGCAAAAGGGAGAGGAACAGCAGCCAAGGTTGCAGCAATAGTAGAAAAAGCTACTAAATAACGTCGGGCAGTATCTCGATAGAGATTGCCTAGTTCATCTCCAGCAGTATTGTCTAGTAGCTGATAGATTGTTCGTGATTCTGCCTCTGGGAGTAATTCAGCCAAAGCATCTGTTAACGCTTCTAAACCGTAGAAAGTTGGATGATATTCGTCTTCTTCTAAAGTGAAGTCAATTAAAATAGCGCGATCGCAAAGCTGCCCAAAGTCTTTTTGAATTGCCCCAAAAGCGCGATTAACAGTTTCATAATCTGGGGGATATTCTGGATGATCTCCTACATCGCCAGGATAAACCTCATGCAAACAAGTGACTACTAATAAACAAGGAATGGTCGGATGATTTTGGCGTAACTCTTCGGCTACCTGGCGTAAAGTATTGATCGCAAAGTCACTGATTTTAACCGTCAGGATTAAAATTCTGGCACATTGACTTTCCTGTTTTAATTCTTGTTCTAGTTCCTCAATAATAGTTTGGGTATTTTGAGCGATATCTCCTAATCCCACAGTGTCTGTAAAAATAAGCAAAGGTAGATCTTCTGAAGGATAAGCGTACCTTTGTGTATTTTGAGTATGGGGACGAAATCCTTGTCCGACAATTTCTGCTGATACGCCAGTTAAACCTCGAACAATTGAGCTTTTGCCAGCTTGAGGTTTGCCAATTAATAATGCTTCTGTGGTAGGCAATTTAGCTCTAACGGTAGTAAGAATCTCTGCTACTTTTTCATCACTAACGCTAAACCAGTCCATTGCCTTTTTAGCAACTTGATCGACAGAAAGTAGATTTTTTAAATGTCGCGTAGCATCATCTATATTTTTTGATGCCCGATTTTTCCAATCATTTGTCCAGTTAAATTTGCTCATTGCTCAATGATTATTAAAGTTATCCACCGCAACAGCGATCTATACCTAGACTATCTAAAATCAAATCACTTACGGCATTAGCGACGGCAAATTCGCTGTAAAAGCTGCGACTAAAATCAAAAGCTCGCATTTCAGCAATGATAGCAATCACTAATGAACCCAAGTCGTTTTCTCCCTCCATACGCTGACGTACAAAGATCTTTGATGCCCTTTGTGCTATTTTGCCATTAACCGTTTCGGGTAAAAACTCCTCATCTAGCCACTTGTGTAAAGACTTTTTGAGCCATTCTTCTTCTTTTTCTGGATGCTTTACATCTGGCAAAGTGATGGGAGCAATTGGTTGAGGAGAGTCTTTCATGGTTAGTTTGTTCTGTTATGTTGAATTTATAGAAGTTATTAATTCCTTAATATTATGAGTAATTAATAATTTAATACAGTTATTTTGAAATTGAAACATCTCCATTTGGAAATAGATAATAGTAGTAAAGATGAAAATTGATGTTTCTTCAATTGTTGAAGGATATAGTCAGGGTTACTTTTTAATGTCTGATGATGATGGACAGTTAGACTGGTATTCTAGTCGCCAGCGTACCTTAATACCTTTAGATGATCGCTTTCGTTACCCTAAATCTTTACAACGCGTATTGAACCAAGAGCGGTTTTCCGTAGCGATTGATCGAGATTTTAAATCAGTTTGTGAAGGCTGCGCCGATCGCGACACAACCTGGATTTCTGAAGATTTAATGCAAATTTACCTTGCTTTACACCAGGCAGGCTGGGCGCATAGTTTTGAAACTTGGCAGGGAGATCGGCTTGCAGGAGGAATATTAGGTATTGCGATCAAAGGAGCATTTATCGGTGAATCGATGTTTTATCGCCTCAGCGAAGGTTCAAAAGTGGCAATGGTCAAACTAGTCGAGCATCTGCGTCACCGAAAATATATTGTCTTTGATGCTCAAATACAAAATCCTCATTTAGAGCGTTTTGGCTCTCATGTAATTAGTGCAGCAAAATATCAAGAATTGCTGAAGCAGGCAATGATGCAAGACTGCTTTTTTGTTTAAATTCTCGATCATTACTTTTACAGGACTAATAACAGGTTAATTAAATTAAATGCCTGACAGTTTAATAGCTAAATTAATTCTATTTTGTGATCGCGATCGCACCAGTTCTCTTGTTTATTGAAAATAATATATTTATTACTTGATAATTTAACTTAATTTTAAAAACATATTTTTCTTATTCGACAATAATATTTATTCTTGACAAAAGCGTCATTTGTTATCTAATTTTCTTGTCTTTGTCAATGAGCGTAAAATCAATTTTTATCTGTTTTAGATCACAGTTTTTTTATTTAAAAGCATAGACAATCGCCATAGAGAAGAAAAAAAACAAACTTTCATATTACCAATAACTTAAATAAATATATATAAAAGATGGCTACTTTTTCTGAAGATTTTTTTCACGACTTATTTGATTTTGAGCAAATTGAAGGTACTATCACCTCTACTCTGCGTTTGGTTGTTAAAGATCCTGTTGCCCTTTATTTGTTCTTTCAAAGATACAGCCATTTTAATGGTTATGCCTCGGCAATGATTGCTAGACTAGCTAGTACTATTGGTCTATCTCGCTATACTTTTAATAATCCTGAACTAATAGTCAAAGAAGAAGCAGATCGAGGCATGGATATTGCGGCTCAAGTAATGTCCGCAGCAGCCGATGAAGGAGCAAACGGTACGCCAGTGCATCGAGCTTTAGCACAGTTTGCTGTCAAAACCGTAGGTGACTATGCTGAGTTAGACCCTCAAGAACGTAATCAGTTTGCCCAAATTCCTAGCTGGTTACAAGAAGTTGTCCGTGATGTCATCTCAACCTATGAAGGAAAAATAGATGATGAGGCTTCTATGGTAAGGGCAATGGGATTTCACATGGCTTCTGAAATATTAGGCGATCGCGAATATGCTTTACTTGACATGGTAGTGCGTTACGAAAATGAAGGAATTGGTTTTGATCGCTACCTCAGACAAGAAGCAAAGCCTGTATTAATTAATGATCGTCGTTATCTACCTTGGACTTGGATTTTAATTCACAGTAAGCATAATGGTACTGGAGTTGAGGTAGAGCATAGCGAATTTGCCTTGAATGCCTTAAACATGGCAGTAAGATATGGTTCAGCTTCGGAAAAACAAATGAAAGTTTGGGCAGAAGAAGGATTTCGCACTTTTGTGGAATTACAGCAACGTCTATTTAGAGAAATTCGTCTTGAGTGTTTAGAACTTGCTCAAGAAAAAGCTACACAAACTATGCCTGAGTCTTTGCAGACTAAAGAGGAAAGTGTAAACAACATGATCGACAGCCTATCTTACTAACTGACGTACGCACTCATCGAGAAGACTTGGGGACTTGGGGACTTGGGGCATAGTTTAGCTAAACCTTCCCCTCGCCGCCCGCGCTCCTCGTCACCCCGTCACCCTGTTACAGCAGTTAGATTAAATGCGTAACATCAGTTACTGATATCTAGCAAATTTTATTGATTGCAACCAAGGATAACTTCACCATGACTATTGCTACTTTCTCTTTTAATTATCGCTCCTACGTAAGCAAGCAAAAGACGTTTTGGAATGAAATTGCCATTGCCTATAGTTTGCTGGGATACATGGGCGGGATAGCTTTACTCATGGTGACTAACGGTTGGCTAAATATTTTGGGCGTAGTCTTTCTAACTCACAGCTTAATTTATTCAGCGTACCTTGCTCATGAATTTATGCACGGTACAATTTTTAAGGATCGTCGTCGTAACGTTATCTTTGGTCAGCTAATGATCTGGATGAATGGAGGCTGTTACTATGGTTTGCAAGCTTTAACTTTCCAACATATAGCTCATCACGTCGATAGAGTTGATGTATTTAGTTTTGATATTGCTGATGCCATCGGCAAATTACCACCTTCAATTCGGAAAGTTGTCTTTGTCTTGGAGTGGTGTTATTTTCCTGTAGTTGCTTTTTGGGCGCGTTGGCAAAGAATTATCAAAGATTGGCAAAAACCTGAACAAGTTAAACGGATTAGCTTTATTTTAGCGATTAGATTAACTGCTTTTATTTTATTAGGAATTTTCTCTGTCAAAGCACTACTGTTATATTTTCTCTCCTATCTGGGAATGATTACAGTATTGCGCTTCGTAGATGCTTTTCAGCATACTTATGAAGCTTTCTTGGCAGGAACAAATTTACCAAAACGCGATCGCGACCATGAACAACTACACACTTATTCAAACTTAGTATCCCGTCGCTATCCCTGGCTTAATTTACTGATCTTGAATTTTGGCTATCACAATGCCCATCATGCAGTAATGAAGTGTCCCTGGCATAGTATCGCCGAACTAGATCGAGAACTAGCTCAAAATAAAACCGTTAACTATATGTCCTTGTCTCAACAGCTAATTAGCTATCATCGCTATCGTTTAGCCAGATTAATTACAGGTCAAGGTAATGCCACTGGTGAAATGAGCGATCGCAATTACGAGCAATTCTACGGTGCAGTTGATGTTTCTTTTATCACCCTTTACTAGGTAGGGCTATCAACTAAATATAAATATATTTTTAAAATTTGCTTGGTAATTAAAGCTACCAAGCATTACTTATTTTGAAAAGTTGCTAATGGAGTTTATTATGTCTGACTTGAGAAATATTGCGGGATTATGTGCAGGAATATTCTCTTTATTGGGGTTTATCCCTTACATAATTACTATTTGTCAAGGGAAAACCAGTCCTAATCGTGCAAGCTGGTCAATCTGGGCATCTTTAGGCATAGTTTTGGCGATTAGCAACTATGACGCTGGTGCCAGAGAAACTATGTGGCTTTTGAGTACCTATGCGGTTTGTCAAATTACTATTGCAATCCTATCGCTTAAGTATGGAGAAGGTGGTTGGAATACCTTTGATCGAACCTGCCTTTTAGGTGCATTAATCAGTATTATTCTCTGGCAAATATACGATTCTCCTTTAATTGCCATCACTATTAGTATTGCGATCGATTCTCTTGGGGCATTACCAACGATTAGAAAGTCTTATTTAGAACCAGACTCAGAAGATCTATTTTCTTGGATGATGTTTTGGACTGCGGGGACATTTAATATTTTAGCTTTAACACAATGGTCTGTTGAGTTGGCAGCACAGCCAGTATATTTGTTTACCTTTAATTCTATAGTTGTAATTTTGCTGTGGTTGCCCAAATTACAGAAAAAAAGCAAGAGTCAAATAAGGGATGAGGGATGAGGGATAAGGACTCCTCAACTTGGTTGACTGACAAAACTGACAAACCCCAATTCCCTAATTCTCTATAAGTAGTTAGGAAAAATTAATTACACATTTTAATTTCTTTTCCCCTTTCCCCTTAACCTTTTCCCAGCCATAAACGATGAATTTAATTTTGCACAGGTACTTATCTTGTCAACTCAAAACCATTTTGCTAGATTACCAGTCAGAATAATATTTTTGCTATTTCTATCGAGCTAATCTATAGTTGGCTATCTTTTGTGAGTTTTTTGGCTTGAATTGGGCATCATATTGACAAGAGAATATATAAAATTTTATCAAATCAATATCAATGACTTCTAAATTAGAAAATATCCAATCTGAACGGACAACTCACGGTGGCTCCTACACGGAGCCACCCGTGTCCTCAGAAAGCCTAACTGGACAAAGAAAGGTCAAATTACGCAGCGTTTTGATTATTCCCTTTGTATTGCAGATATTTATGGCAGTGGGATTGACTGGATATTTTTCTTTACGTAATGGACAAAAGGCAGTGAATGAACTGGCTAGTCAGTTACGTTATGAGGCTAGTAATCGTATTGATTTACGGCTTGATAATTACATGGAAACAGCCAGCAAAGTTGTCCAGAATAATAAAGATGCATTTAAATTAGGTTTACTAGATATAAATAATACCGAACAAATAAGTCATTATTTTTGGTATCAGGTTCATAATTTTAACGTTGGTTATGTTCTTTTAGGGACATCTTCTGGAGTTCATCTTGGCGCTGGACATTTTTTTGGTGATGAACGAGTAACCATAGATGTCGTGAATAAACAGAAGTTTAAAAATGGACATCTTTATATTTATGAAACAGACGAACAAGGTAATCGTCAAAAAATTATACTTGATGGAGGAGAAACTATTGTTGATGGACAATTTTCTCTGCAAAATGAGGCTTGGTACAAAAAAGCAGTAGAAAAGGGTGGAACTATTTGGAGTCCTGTTTACAATTGGGCTGTTGACCCATATCTTCTCTCCATCGCTAACAGTCATCCTATTTACGACGAAAATCAAAAGCTAGTGGGAGTAGTAGCAGTAGAACAGCAGCTTTCACAAATTAGCGATTTTTTGCATAATCTCCAAGTGAGCCGCTTAGGTAGGACTTTTATTATGGAGCGAGATGGCTTATTGATTGGAGATTCTGCTGATGAAAAACCATTTCAAATCGTCGCAGGTAAACCAAAACGTTTAAAAGCGATTGAGAGTGAAGATCCCCTAATTAAAAATACTGCTCAGTATTTAGAGCAAAAGTTTGGCAATTTAAATCAAATTAAAACTTCTCAACAACTTGATTTTGAATTAAATGGCGAGCGTCAGTTTGTTCAAGTAGCACCATGGCAAGATGAACTAGGACTAGATTGGGTAGTGGTTATAGCCGTGCCTGAATCTGATTTTATGGCTCAGATTAATGCTAATACTCGCTCGACGATTATGCTGTGTCTATTGGCATTAGGAATTGCGATCGCCTCTGGTTTTTATACTTCTCGCTGGATCACTAAACCGATCTTACAGCTAAATAGGGCAAGTGAAGCGATCGCCAGTGGTAAATTAGATCAAAAAGTAGATGAAAAAATTAAAGTTAATGAACTTAGCGTTTTAGGTAGTTCATTTAACCGCATGGGGGATCAGCTACGCTCTTCTTTTAATGCTTTAGCCGAAACAAATATCGAACTAGAAAAACGGGTGGAAGAAAGGACGACCGAGCTAATAGAAGCTAAGGAAGTTGCCGACTCTGCCAACCAGGCTAAAAGCGAGTTTTTAGCCAATATGAGCCATGAATTAAGAACTCCCCTTAACGGCATTTTGGGTTACGCTCAAATTCTTCAACAGTCTCGCTCAATTGAAAACAAAGAGAGAAAAGGGGTAGATATTATTAATCAATGTGGAACCCATCTGCTGAACTTGATTAACGATATTTTAGATCTTGCCAAAATCGAGGCACGCAAAATGGAGCTACATCCTGTTGAGCTTCATTTTCCTTCTTTCGTCCAAGGGGTAGTCGAAATTTGTCAGATCAAAGCTGAACAAAAAGGCATTAGCTTTAATTATGAAAACGATCCTAATTTACCTATAGGCATAGAAGCTGATGAGAAAATATTACGTCAGGTACTAATGAACTTGTTAAGTAATGCAGTCAAATTTACCGAGACGGGAAGCGTTAGGCTAATAGTTAGAAATCTCCATAGAGATGATTTAGCAAGGAAGCTCGCGTCGCCGCCAGGCGCAAGAGCAAGTCTTGCTTCGGGCTTACTTCATCGCCTCCGTTTTGCGGTAGAAGATAGCGGTATTGGCATGGATCCTGAAGATGTCAACAAAATCTTTATGCCTTTTGAACAGGTAGGTAGCGTCAAAAAACAATCAGAAGGCACGGGCTTAGGGTTAGCCATTAGCCAGAAAATGGTCGAGATGATGGGAGGAAAACTACAGGTAGAGAGTGAGCTAAATAAAGGGTCTACTTTTTGGTTTGAGATTGAATTAAAAGAAACAGCTAGCTGGCAAGAAACAAATCGTCTTGCTGCTGTCCGAGGAAAGATTATTGGTTTCAAGCGAGACTTGCCCTTGCGCCCTTCGGCGACGCGGGCTTCCTCGCTCAAGGGTGCTAGGGGAAAAGTACTGGTAGTGGACGATCGCTGGGAAAACACTTCAGTAGTGGTCAACTTACTTGAACCAATAGGCTTTGAGACGATGGAAGCAGAAAATGGCTCTGACGGTATCGCCAAAGCACTAGAGTGGCAGCCAGATGTAATTATTACAGATTTAACCATGCCCGTCATGGATGGACATCAAATGCTGGCACATTTACGCACCTCTTCTGATATATCTGCTGATTTAATCGTTATTGTCTCTTCGGCTAATGTATTTGAAAGCGATCGCCAAAAAAGCCTTGAGGCTGGTGCCAATGATTTTTTACCTAAACCAGTGCAGCAAGAAGTGCTTTTACAGTTACTGCAAAAGCACCTCAATCTAGAGTGGATTTATGAACAGGGAGAATCAATCGCCGAACCAGAAAAAGCCTTTGAAGATATAGCTTTGGCGATTCAAGATGGAGAAATTATTCCTCCTTCTACTGAAGAGGTTAATATTCTTCTCGATCTAAGTCGAAAAGGTTTAATTAACGATCTGCTTAAAGAAATTGATCGCATCGAAGAGCTAGACCCGCAGCTTAGACCATTTACCCAAACCCTGAGAGATTTAGCCAAGGGATTTAGATTAAGGCAAATCAAATCTTTTATAGAACAGTTTTTATAAACTATTTCACGACTTACTGACTTAATAAATTACCAATAAAATCAGACTTAATGGAGTAAGACAAGTGACGGAAAATTCTAATTCCCACAACATTTTAATTGTTGACGACAATCATAATAATTTAGAAGTTTTATCAGAAACTTTAACTAGGGCTGGCTTTCAGGTGGCTGTGGCAATCGATGGTGAAACGGCGATCGAGCAGGTGCAGTACTATAAACCAGAGTTGATTCTCTTAGATGTGATGATGCCTGGGATTGATGGTTATCAAACTTGCCAAAGAATTAAGGCGAATCCCGATACCTTTGATGTGCCGATTATTTTTATGACGGCTTTATCGGATACTGAGCATAAGGTTAGAGGTTTTGCGATCGGCGCAGTTGACTACATAACCAAGCCATTTCAGCGAGAAGAAGTGCTTGCCAGAGTTAGAGTCCAACTACAGTTGCGTAACCTTGCCCGAACCTTAGAAGGGCAAAACCGAATGCTTAAAAAAGAAATTATGCAACGCGAACGTGTAGAAGGCTCTTTGCTCAAGTTAAATCAGGAATTAGAAAATAGAGTAGAAGAGCGAACTAACAAGCTTTCTCGGACTCTAAAAACTCTCCGCCAGGCTCAAGTAGAGTTAGTACAGCAAAAAAAAGATTTAGAAATTAGAGTTAGAGAAAGGACTGCGGAATTAGCAAAGACCATGACTGAGGCAGAAAAAGCGAACCAGGCAAAAAGCCAGTTTTTAGCCAACATGAGTCATGAACTGCGTACTCCCATGAATGCCATTATTGGCTATAGCGAGATGCTTGTAGAAGAAGCAGAAGATATTGGACAAAATGATTTTATTCCCGATCTAAAGAAGATTCATGGTGCAGGTAAACATCTGCTTACTCTAATTAACGATATTCTCGACCTCTCCAAAATTGAAGCAGGTCGCATGGAACTATACTTAGAAACTTTTGAAATTAAGAGTTTGGTTAATGAAACAGCATCTACTATTTGCCCTTTGATTGAAAAAAATAATAATACTTTAAAATTAAATTTGGCTGATGATTTAGATGTAATGCACGCCGATCTAACTAAGGTACGTCAAAGTTTATTTAATCTCCTCAGTAATGCCAGCAAATTTACTAAAAATGGCACAATCACTCTCAGTGTGATTTCCTACACGGCAAAAAAGCATAAATACCTTGCTTTTAAAGTTACCGATACAGGCATAGGCATGAATCAAGAGCAAATGGGCAAACTGTTCGAGGCTTTTAGCCAGGCTGACGCTTCAACTACTCGTAAGTATGGTGGAACTGGCTTGGGTTTAGCCATCAGCAAAAAATTCTGTCAGATGATGGGGGGGGATATAAAGGTAGAAAGTGAGTTAGGCAAAGGTTCTAGCTTTACAATTAATCTTCCAGTTCAAGTAGTCGATACAAATCAAGAAAAGTCTAATCAACCTCAAGCAAGTTTTCCCCTCAAAAATAATGACTCTGCCCAAAAAAATATAATTTTAACTATAGACGATGATCCTACAGTTCACGATTTATTACAGCGATTTTTTGAGAAAAAGGGATTTGAAATTAAAACTGCCCTTAGCGGTCTAGAAGGAATAAATTTGGCTAAATCCCTGCGGCCTGAGGCTATTACTTTGGATGTCATGATGCCTGGAATGGATGGCTGGTCAGTTTTAACCGCTCTTAAGGCTAATCCTCAAACCGCAGATATTCCTGTAATTATGATGACTATGGTCGACGATCAAAATCTTGGTTATGCCTTGGGGGCTGCGGAATACCTATTAAAGCCAATTGATAGTCGAAAATTGGAAATGATCCTGCATAAATTTAAACCAGTTTCGGATTCCGATTCAATTTTGGTCGTAGAGGACGACCCTGGAGTGAGAGAGATGCTTTGTCGCCAATTGAGAAAAGAAAACTGGAAAGTAATCGAGGCAAAAAATGGGCGAGAAGCATTAATTAAGTTACAAAGTCATGAACCAAAGTTGATTCTTACAGATTTAATGATGCCAAAAATAGATGGTTTTGAATTGGTTCACCGCCTTAAACAGCACCGAAAATGGCACTCTA
This sequence comes from Chroococcales cyanobacterium, assembly GCA_038259125.1. Taxonomy (GTDB): domain Bacteria; phylum Cyanobacteriota; class Cyanobacteriia; order Cyanobacteriales; family Xenococcaceae; genus Waterburya. Next base: position 16,627 of record JBBSPC010000064.1, read on the forward strand.
TTCCTGTAATTATTTTGACGGCTAAAACAATTACCGCTAAGGATCGTCAGAAGCTTCATGGAGGAGTCAGTAAAATTTTTGAGAAAGGTTCATATCAACGCTCAGTATTATTAGACGAAGTAACAAAACTTTTAGATGAGGTAATTTCTCGTCAGCAAAATTCAGTAAATCAACAGTCAATTTCTACTATTGTTTCTACGTAAATCTAAATATTTGTAAAGACTCGATTGGGTATCTAATTTAATTTCCTTATAAACTATGTCCAAAATACTGCTAGTCGAAGACAACGAAATGAATAGAGATATGCTCTCGCGACGTTTAGAGCGTCGAGGCTATGAAGTAGTGATAGCGGTCAATGGAGCAGAAGGAGTAGAAACGGCTAGTTTAGAAATTCCTGATTTAATCTTAATGGATATGAGTTTGCCTGTAATGGATGGCTGGAAAGCTACCAAAAATCTTAAAACAGACCCCGCTACTAAGTCTATTCCGATAATTGCTTTGACTGCCCATGCTATGACTGGCGATCGCGAAAAAGCCTTAGAAGTTGGCTGTGATGATTATGATACTAAACCGATCAATCTATCTCGCTTGCTAACTAAAATCGAAACTTTTATCCCAGTAACTTAGTTTCAGGATTGTAATTTAACTAATTTTTTATTTATTGAAACTAGGTTATGACCGCAGATAGTCAATCCCAGTTATCCATTCTTTCTCATTTACGGCATGAATTACGGACGCCGATTAATGCCATCATTGGCTACAGTGAGATGCTGATGGAAGAAATTGAAGACCTAGAAACAGATGTAGAATATCTGCATGATTTAGAGTCGATTCATGACTGTGGAACCAAATTATTAGTTTCAATTAATAGTTTTTTAAATACCGATCCATTAATAGACAGTGAATTTGATTTAAGAAAGATTGTTACTAATCCTCAGCTAAGAATTGCCTTAGAACAACCAACTCAGTTGGTAATCAATTATTGCCAGCAATTGATTCCTCTAATAGGAACAGACTTGATTGCAGATATCAAGAAAATTGACGTTGCAGCCAATAAGCTCTTGCAGGAAATAAATAATTTAATCAATATTTCAATTCCCGAAACAAAGCTCAACCCTCCAACATCTATTTCCCCAGAAACCATAGACAGATCTTTAGAAATAGACTTGATTCTCAATTCAGCCAGTCTAATCGCTGCCAATAATGATCCTTTAGATACCAGCAGCTATAAGATTTTGATTGTTGATGATAATCCAGCTAATCGGGATTTGCTAGCTCGTCAAGTTCAGGCACAGGGTTATCAGGCTGTTGCAGCAGTTAACGGCAAACAGGCGATCAAAATGATTCAAACAGGAATTTATGACTTAATTTTGCTGGATATTATTATGCCAGAAATTAATGGCTATGAAGTCCTCAAATGGATTCGTTCAGGTTCTTGGCGACATATTCCCACGATCATGATTTCGGCACTTGATGAAATTGATAGCGTGATTAAATGTATCGAAATGGGTGCAGCAGATTATTTGGCTAAACCTTTTAATCCCACATTATTAAAAGCCAGGTTAGCAGCTTGTTTAGAACAAAAAAAATTAAGAGATCGAGAATCATCTTATTTGGCGCAACTGGCTACAGCAAACGATCAAATTAGCCAGCTCAATAACCGTTTACTAGCTGAAAATACTCGTCTGAGTGCGGAATTGGAAGTGACCCAGCGTTTGCAAATGATGCTGTTGCCCAAAGAAAAAGAGCTTAGTCAAATTGAAGAGTTAGAAATTGCGGGGTTTATGGAACCTGCTGATGAAGTTGGGGGAGATTATTATGATGTGCTGCAACATCATGGGCGTATTACTATTGGCATTGGCGATGTCACAGGACACGGTTTAGAAAGCGGAGTTTTGATGTTAATGGTGCAAACGGCAGTTCGTACTTTAATGGAAAATAATGAGACCGATCCTAAACGATTTTTTGAAGTGCTAAATCGTACTATCTACAAAAATGTACAGCGTATGGATTCAGATAAAAACCTCTCTTTATGTTTAGTAGATTATCACGATGGGGTACTAAGTCTTAGCGGTCAACATGAAGAAATGGTTGTAGTTCGCTCAGGAGGAAAAGTCGAAAGGGTAGACACAATCGATCTAGGATTTCCCATTGGCTTAGAAGAAACAATTGAAGATTTTGTCTTTCAGGTTAAAGTACATTTAAATCCTGGGGATGTAGTAGTACTATACACCGACGGGATTACAGAGGCGGAAAATTATTTGGGAGTGCATTATGGACTAGAACAATTATGTAAAGTAGTGCAGCAAAATTGGCAGCAGTCTGCTAAGGATATTAGGCAAGCAGTGATTCACGATGTGCGATCGCATATTGGAGTGGAGAAAGTATACGATGACATCACTCTAGTTGTATTGAAACAAAGATAGCGTTTGACATTAATTTAAAATTCACTATACATAAACCAATTATATGAATACTAGCAATATCATCATTGAAAAGATATTGGGAGACTTTATTCAAGATTTACCTCCTAGTCAAGAGTACTTGATCCTCAGCTTTTCTCCAGGCTCAACTTCTCTCCGCCAAAGATGGCGCAATAATTGTTTGTCAGCAGATTTCTTAGCTGATTACCTTAGCACTTTTTTTCTAGGTAATGATGATCGCCGACCAGATTCGGATAAACAGGCAGAAGTTAAAAGTGCCGTTAGCTACATCGCTAATGAATTATTAGAAAATGCGATGAAATACGGTGTGGAGATATCTCCCTTTCCCGTAAGTATTCAAATTCATCTCAACCCAGACTTAATTACTTTTCAACTAACTAATAGTATTCGGGCTGAGCAGACTCAAAAATTTCAAAATCACATTAAAACTTTACTTCAGGCAGATGCTCAAGAGCTATATATTGCTCAACTCGAAAAAAATGCCTTGGACGAAAATTGTGAAGCATCTGGCTTGGGATTGTTAACAATGCTCAATGATTATGGAGCAAAATTAGGCTGGAAATTTGAATCTTTATCTCAAGAGCCTACGGAAATAGCTGTAACTACAATGGTACAGTTAGCAATTTAACTTGGATTTTTTCCGTACAAATATTTTTTTTAAAGGCTAAGATGGCTGATTAGTGACTGACAAGTAAGTTACAAAAATAAATTACAAATTATTAATTATATATTTTGGTTCTTATTCCTAATGATCGTAGATAGTTATTGCATATCTTATATGAAATCCAAAAAAGAATGCTACACATCAAAAGACAAGATAAAATCGCAAGATAGATATTAAATGCTTATAGCTTAAAGCTTATAGCTTAAAGCTTATAGCTTATAGCTAAAAACCAAATTATTTGTAGCGAACATCTATGTATTTCATATTATTTAGTCTTGATTTGAGTAATTTAAAATCGTCAACAATTGAGTTTATAGATCTAATTATTGTTTTTTTGAGATGACTATGGAGATTAAAACCGAAGATTACCATATTATTTATGACGAAACATCTCACAAAGTTGTCTTTGATGGTTCGCTACGCCTTAATGGCGGAGAGGAATATGCCTCTATTTTCGAGTTGTTAGATAGTATTGCTCAACAAGAACCAGAAAAGATCGTTTTAGATTTAAAAGATTTGAGTTTTCTTAACAGTTCGGGAATTAGTATTCTGTCCAAGTTTGTGATCAAAGTTCGTAAGTCTAAGAACATTCAGATGGTAGTGATTGGAGCGAAAAAAAATCCCTGGCAAGGAAAATCTCTCAAAAATTTGCAACGACTGATGCCTTCATTAAAGTTGGAATTAAAGTAGGGGCAATAAGAGCGCATATAAGAGCAACAAGTTTTTAGGTTGTAACATCAAATTTGTGTAGGGGCGAATTGCGATTCACCCCTACAATTGACATTCTGGCGATCGCTATAGTTTCTTAAAGTTGGCTGCCGCATTCAGGACAAAAATTATTGACAGCAGGATTAGTTACGCCACAGTTACTACAGTTTTTGTGTTCAGTAGCTTTATTTTCCTTCTGGGGTAAACCCAACATCTGAGCGTTACTTTTACCAGGGGCAATCATCGGGTAGCAGTTTTCATCCTTGGTTACTCTTACATCCATTAGTACTGGACCATCGTGTGCCAGCATCTGGGCAACTGCATCTGCTAATTCAGAGCGATCGCGCACAATCATCCCTTTAATGCCATAGGCTTGAGCCAGAATTTCAAAGTCTGGCGCACCTATTTCCATATTAGAGGAAGAATATCTTTCTCCAAAAAAACTTTGCTGCCATTGACGCACCATTCCCTGCCAACCGTTGTTGATAATTACGGTTTTAACATTAATATTAAACTGCGCTAGCGTTCCTAACTCTTGAGGATTCATTTGAAAACTAGCATCACCACTAATACATATAGTTTCTTCATGGGGTACAGCTACTTTTGCGCCCATGGCAGCAGCTAAGCCATAGCCCATTGTGCCTAAACCTGCGCTAGAAATCCAGCGACGGGGGCCATTTTTAAGAAATTGAGCAGCCCACATTTGGTGTTGACCAACATCAGTGGTGTAAAAGGCTTGAGGAGCCTGCTTGTTTAATTCAACAATTACTTCTTGAGGCGACAAACCCTCTTCAGGCTGGGGAACAGGTAGAGGATATTCTTCGCGCCAGTGATTAATTTTATCCAGCCAAGGTGTAGTTATCCCTGAATTAGAGCCAAAATCAGCTTCTTTTGCCCGTTCTAGAATCTGTTCCAATACCTTACGCACATCGCCTACGATTGGCACTTCAGGCAGGCGATTTTTACCTACTTCAGCAGGGTCAATATCAATGTGAATTACCTTAGCACGGTTAGCAAACTCGTCTAGCTTACCCGTAACGCGATCGTCAAATCTTGAGCCGACAGCAATCAATAAATCACATTCACTAACGGCAAAGTTGGCATAGGCTGTGCCGTGCATCCCCAGCATTCCTACAGCTAGAGGATTATGCTCATCAAAAGACCCTAATCCCATCAAAGTGGTAGTTACTGGTATTTGAAATTTTTCTGCCAGTTCTTTAATTTGAGCATGGGCATCAGACGCTACAGCCCCACCACCAACATACATTAAGGGCTTTTCTGCTTGTGTAATTAGCTTGAGTGCAGCATTAATCTGACGTGGATTTCCTCTTACAGTGGGCTTATATCCTCTGAGGCTGACTTTTCCTGGCTGCACTGGCACATAGTCAAACTCTTCGTAGCCAACATCCTTGGGTACATCAATTAAAACTGGTCCAGGGCGACCTGTACTGGCTATGTGAAAAGCTTCAGCGACAATTCTTGCCATATCTTTGGCATGGCGCACCACATAAGAATTTTTGACGATGGGAGTAGTAATACCAAAAATATCTATTTCTTGGAAAGCATCAGTACCAATAGCGGCACGGGATACTTGTCCTGTAATTGCTACCATCGGAATCGAATCAAGATGTGCTGTAGCAATACCTGTAACTAGATTAGTTGCCCCAGGTCCAGAAGTTGCAAAGCAAACTCCTACTTTACCTGTGGCGCGAGCATAACCGTCTGCTGCATGAGAGGCAGCTTGTTCGTGGCGTACCAGAATGTGCTGAACTTCTCCTCTGGCTTCGGCACGATATAGTTCATCATAGATTGGCAGTATTGCCCCTCCAGGATAGCCAAAGATGTGCTTGACGCCATGACGACGCAAACTGTCCATGAGCGCAAATGCGCCTGTCTGACGTTGGAAGGTTTGAATTGATTGTGAGCCTTTAGGAATACTTGTAGATACCACGCTTGCTATCCGTTATTTAACTTGCTTATTATTTTATTGTAAAATCTATTGTCTGCTATGTAACAAAAACCAGCTTAATTTATACCTTTAAACTTATAAACATAAGTTAGTTTGTTCTCCATATTGAGAAATAGCTAATTAAAAAATGTAAATGTTCGGAAGGTTGAATCTGTTTAACATTAGAGATTTTAGAAATTTAAAATGCTTTCTAAGTATCTTGTTACAGAGCAACGAGTTTTGCAACCTAGACTAATTACTTGCCACCCATAACAGTTATCAGGCGATCGCCATAAGTCTAAATGCTCCACTTTAGGATCGGCATAAAAGCCTTTGCTCCCTCCACCTAGAATAGCAGAACTCCAGTGAGTAAAGTAGTCGTGACTAAAACGATAAATAGGAAAATTAGCAACTAAAGGCATCCCCCAGCCATCCCCAGCAATAAAGCTTTTGACTTTGCCTCCCTTTAGTTGCCAAGCCAACGCTGCGCCAAATCCTCCTACTACGCCTGCACTAAAAGCAATAAAAGTTAATGGTTGAGTCTCTAGAGGAGATAACTGTTGCTTTAACCATTGATACACGTCCACACCAAAGTAAGAAATGTATTGATCAGTCGGTAAAATTAAGTATTGATGGTCTTGGAGAATGCTTTTTGTGGCTTGAATAAACTGCTCAGTTAACTGAGTAGAATGAATACCTGGGCAAATAATAATCGGCATAAACTTTAAATTCAACGTCTAATGTAATGAATTAACCCTGGCTGCCTGACACAAGTAGGTGAAAGTATTGAAATCTGGTAAAAATGAAGAAAAGGGAGTGTATTCATGGTTAGCTGAAAATGAATAGTTTTTAGCTTAAATTCCATGTCTACATCTGCCCCTCTTTATAATAGACCTCCTGCGAAAGTCCTGAACTGACATTAAAATAAAGAAAGATTTAACTAATCGAACGTGAGCTACGAACAAGTTAAAAATTTAGAGTCAACAGAGTTTAAACGTTTATGTGGTGTTACTCCAGGTACATTTGAGTAAATGGTAAAGGTAGTGGCAGCTGAAAAAGTATTGGCAAAAAAAAAGTGGTAGACCAAGCAAATTAAGTATTGAAGACCAAGTGTTAATGACGTTGGAGTAAGGAGCGGGAGTATCGGACTCATTTTCATATAGGGGTAAGTTGGGGGTTGGATGAAACAAATGTGCTAAGAAATATCAGAAAAGTTGAAAATATCTTAATTAAGTCGGGGTTGTTTAATCTAGGGGGGAAGAAAAAAGTAATTCAACTAGATTCAGAGCAGGAAATTTTAGTAGTGGATGTAGCAGAGCATGAGGTAGAGAGACCTAAAAAAAACAGAAGAGACATTACAGCGGTAAACAAAAATGCCATACGATAAAATCGCAAATCTTGGTTAATCAAAAAACGCAGGAAATTATCTGTACAGCAATCAATTCGGGGAAGGTACATGATTTTAGAGTCTTGGACTTTGGACAAACAGCAAAATGATTCGCGAATACTCATCGCGAATTTGTCTTCAGTAATTAGCTTGATTGTAAAGAAGATTAGACGGCAATCGGTGGGCTGGGTTCTGGTTTTTTCTCTTTTTTGCCTTTTTTAATGACTTGATGACGAGTTCTCTTAGTTTGAATCAGGCCCTTGGTTCGTCCCTTAGAAAAACCTCGACGTTTGGGAAAATTAGCTGGTGTGCCAATTTTGGTAATTATTCGATTCATATCTCTCTGCACCAAACTGGGAGTCAGAAATCCTTCGGTTTTTGGCGGTAGATAACGTTCCCAGGGTAAGGGTAAAGTAGAAGCTAATTTCCGTGCTGCCCACAGTTGAACGAAGGCTAAAAAGCTCAGTTTGACCCAATTTTCTTCATGTTCGACTTCGGGAGTAACACTGGCGTTAAGTAATAATCTTTGTTTACTAAAACGCAGTAGATGTTCTATGTCATATCGTTGTCGATAAGTCTGGTATCCTTCAGTGATTGTCAATTCATGCCGACGCTGACCAATCATCATTAACCACATTGGTTTCCAAATACTAATGCCTTCGTTAGTACTAACTTGTATCCGCATTAAAGTAAAGGGGTTACAATGCATGGGACACTTATAAGTACCTCGCATCAACATATCCGACCAACTCTGAATCTTTACCTTGAGTAATCGACCTTTCTTAGTGGTGAAGTTGGTTTGAACCACTTCCGCCGGTTCATGCCAAGTAGTTTCATCTTTCAGCTCAAATTTATCTCCGTACCACTTTGGATGACCCTGGGAAGATTCGGCTATGGGTTCAGGGCAAGTATAGAATACCCGATTACTTCTAGCTCTCGTTATCACCAAAAGATTGTTATGTTGTGATTGCTCGGATAAAAAAGTCTTAGCTGAGTAATCACTGTCCACTACCACTACTGACAGATGATTTGACCAAGGCAAATTTTCCTTAGTTAGAATTTGTTTGATTTGTTGCGAACCAACTTGCTTTCCTGTTTGCTCACTCTTGACCCGATTGACCGTCAAGGGGATTGCCCACGGAATCGAACCTGTTTCTTCTTTTTCAGGAAGAGCTGTCAATACAGAGTAAGAATGCCCGATATTAATCGGTTTATTGCCTTTGACTGTGTTGGGTTGATAAATTATCGTTCTCTCTTCTAAGGTTTTGGCATAGGGGCGTGGCAGAGGTGTTACATCGATTGCCCATAAATAAAATTGCTTTTGTTTTGGAATTGGAATTAGTTCGGCAATGGCTAAAGTGCGGGCTTCTATTTGAGTGATTTGATTTTTGTCTATTTCTGTCAAATCGCTTTGACTTGTTCGATTCAATTCTTGAATCCCTTTATACAAAGCACTATACTCTCTCTGAAATAAAGGTGAAAGACTAAGTTCCACTGGCGAGCGGGCTGTGATATTGGCAGATAGGGCATCAACCAAATCCATTAATGTATCTCTTCTGTAGTTGAAACTTTGATACAACTTCCGTCGAAACTGCTTGAATTCTTGTTGTGATTGATTATAGTTGTTTTGGGGCATAGGTTATGAGTCTGTTGAAATCAGTTTGGAGAAACTGCGATCAATCTTCTCATTTCTGTCCCCCTTTCTTCTTAGTCTAATTAGACTAGGTTCTCGAACAATAATCGCGAACTCTTGACTCTTTTTGTCCAAAGTCCAA